>JACIXD010000010.1 GCA_014360645.1 Actinomycetota bacterium
TCTGGGCCTTCCGGGAGGGTTACACCGTAGAGGAGTTGAACGAGATCCTCGATGAGTGGAATCACCTGTACAATTACGAAAGACCCCACCAGAGCTTGGGGTATCTTACGCCCATGGAATTTCTCAAAAGATGGAGTGAAGGAAGCGAGGATAGGGCTTATGTGTCCACGATGTAGTGAACCAGCACATGGTCTTGAGATTCCGGAGATGAAGGAGTAGATTATCAATACGTCTCAAGTTGGCCGGTTTTCAAGTGGTGATTCGTGGCCGGTTTTAAGTGCCGAGTGACAGTGCGCGGGGGCGGGGGAGATGTCCCATGTCCGGGGCTGACCCCATGTCTGGTACGGGGATGAGAAGGAGGTAAAGATGGCTTACCGCGTTACGATGCGAAGGTTTTTTCTGCTCGCGGTACCCACCCTGGGGGGCGCGGCGCTGTGGCGCATAGCCGTTGAGCCCATGCCACGCGAGGACACAGGCTGCACGGCCTCTCTGGACACGCGGACGGAGACAGCGGTGACCGCCGACGGCATCGAGCTGAGGATGAAGCGCTACGCCAGGGAGGGAGCGCAGCCGGTACTCCTGGTCCACGGCTTCTTCGGGAACGGGCTGGAGTTCGATGTGCCCCACCGCGGGCACAACCTGGCCCTCTATCTGGCCGAGCACGGTTATGACGTCTGGATCTCCAGCTTCCGGGGATGCGGGAGAGAGCCCTACCGCTGCGGGGTGGGCGACTGGCGCCACAGCGTGGACCACCTCGCCGCCCTGGACGCCCCCGCCCTGGTGGACAGGATCAGGGAGTCCACGGGACGGCGCCCGATATGGATAGGCCACAGCATGGGAGGCATGGTCCTCTACATGTACCTGCAGGGTGTGAAATCCGCGGGAGGGGGCGGTGAGCTGCGCGTGTCCCTCGACCCCGAGGTGGCGGAGGAGCGCAACCGGGCCGTCCTGGGAGGGATAACCATCGGCAGCCCGCCCGGACTGCACCGCGGCGGCGGGGACTGGATAAGGGACCTCGAGCGAATGCCCTTCTTTCGCGCCCTCGCCGGGGCCCTCCTGCGCTGGCTCGCCGTCCAGGACCGGCTGTCCCCTCGCGTGCCGGCCAGCCGCATCGGAGAGATGGTGACCCGCTTCCCGCGCCTGGGGAGGGTGCTGGCGGTGCGGGGACCCGTCGCACGTTTCCTCTACAACGCGGACAACGTGGACCCCGACGCGGGATGGAGCCTGCTGAAGTGGGCCTCCGACAACGTGACCGCGCGCATGGCCGCGCAGATCGTCGCCCTCGCCAGGGACCCCGATTTCCGCGACTTCCACCGCGAGGTGAACTACACCGCCCACATGCAGGCCATCACCGCCCCCCTCTTCTTCATCACCGGCACGAAAGATTTCGTGGGGGACGAGAACGTGCGCCTGGACGCCTATGAGAAGGTGTCGTCTCAACCCAGGCGCTTCCAGTGCTACCGGGACTACGGGCACACCGACCTGGTGATGGGGAAACGCGTATGCGAAGAGGTCTACCCGGACATACTCTCCTGGATCGAGGAGCTATGCTCCCGGGGGAGGTAGCGTGCCCGGCCTCGATTCCGCTTTCTCCTCTCGCAGCCCGGAGTGTTCGGCCACCAGGATAGGGCGATGGAGGATTCCCTTCCTTGAGGGCATCAGACTCGGCTCAGGGAGATGATGCCCCACATCCCGACCGGCTCCACCACGCTGCAGAGCCCAGCCATTTCGAATACAATTACGTCATATTGTCATTATATTAAGAAAAACAATTACAGCGCGATGTCGCCGTGAGATCGCTCAACGGCCGTCCCGGGGCGCACCCCGACCTGGCGCCGGTCAGATAGGGGTCGCTTTGGTCATATGCACCTTCGAGCGGTGATCGGCTCAGGGTCCGAGTTGAGCGTTGTTAGGCTGGCGGGGGGATACGCGTTGGATATCTATTCCTTCAACCCCTGGTGGAGGACGGGCGGGGTGGATGCAGCCCTGGCCGGAAGAAGACGCCGGATCCTGAAAGATGTCCTCTCCTTCCTAGACCTCCGCCAGATGCAGATCCTTTTTTAGTCCACGCAGGGCCGGAAAGACGACCTTGATGTTCCAGCTCATCGACGAGCTGTTGAAGAGGAAGGTCCCTCCCTTCCACATCCTCTATTTTTTCCTTCGACGAGAGCAAGAGCAGCATCGAGGACTTGCTGGGCGCACATGAAGAGAGCGTGCTCGGCAGCCGCTTGTCCGAAGCGGGGCGCATATTCCTTTTCCTCGACGAGATACAGAAGCTCCCCGAATGGGCGGAAAAGATGAAAGTCCTCTATGATATGCATCCCCGGGTGAAGGTCTTCCTTTCGGGCTCCGCTTCTCCGGCCCTGGCCAGAGGAAGCAAGGAAAGCCTGGTCGGACGCTTCTTTGAATTCCGCATCGAGCCGCTTGATTTCGATGAATACCTGGGATTCACGGGCCTGGAGATCGACCGCAGGCGGGAGAAGGTATATGAGATGGAAATCAAGCGGGGCCTTCGGCACCATGCCCTCACCGGGGGTTTTATCGAAGCCCTGAGACTCGACGACCTGCAGAGGAGAAGATATTTCCGCGAAAGCCTGCTGGAACGCGTGATATTCAGGGATATTCCCGAGCAGTTTTCCGTGAGATCCACGGACTTGCCTTATCGCATGATGTCCATCTTCTGCGAGCACCCGGGGTTGCTGCTGGATTACAAAAACCTGGCAAGCGACCTGGGATACGACCAGAGGACCATCGCAGCACATGTTTCCTGCCTGGAGTATTCCCTTCTGGTGAAAAAGCTGTTCAATTATTAACCCGATCGTCTTACCAGTGAGAAGAAAGCCAGGAAACTCTATCCAACCAGTACCGCCTTCACGGCTGCCCTGTCGGGAGAAAGCGGTTTCGCAAGGCTAGCGGAGCAGTACTTCGCGAATACGCTCAAGGCGCATTTTTTCTGGCGTTCGCCTCAGAAAGACGAGGTGGACCTGGTGCTATCCCTGGACGATGAGGTCATTCCCGTAGAGATAAAGATGCGTGCGGACATCAAGGCAAGAGACGCCAGGTCCCTTTTCAAGTTCATGGCCAGATACGGAATCCCCAGGGGGCTTATGATTTCCCTCGATTCGGAGACGAGCTTCGACGACGGTGTAAGAAAGGTGGAGGTGATTCCTTACTGGAGGTATTGGACCATCAGAAGATGGATCGGCCACCTGCTGACACGCGGTACATGAAGCCATTTCGCATGGTAAATTCCCATGCAGGGAGCATGAATCCCGCACGAGGCACGAGTCCGTCTCGGACGCTTCCGTCGCTATCCAGCGCGCGACACGCCAAGCCTGGATGTGGCGGACGATATTCGAACCGGCCCGCCGTTGCGCGAGGTTCGTACGAGGAAATGACCGGGGTCCTCTCCTCGGTATGAAAACGCGGCGTGAGCGGGCAGCCGTCCGGATGCTGCATGTCAGGCGCGGAAATCGTAGGATCCACGCAGGAGGCGGCGCAGGGCGGTCTCCAGCGCCTCCCGGTTGAGGCCGGGCGCCACGCCCCCTCCCCGCTGCCAGGCCAGCACTCCCCGCAGGAAGCGTGCCTTCTCACCCAGCGAAAGGCGCCCCAGGGCGCGCCTGAGTTCGGGCCTCACTCCCCCGCGCAGCAGGGTGAGAAGGGACCACTCCCGCGCCGTGCGCTCCCGGTCGGCCGCGGTGGCCGCGCGGTAGAGGGCGCCGGGCGCCGACCTCCCGCACTCCGCCGCGGCCAGCCCCGCCAGCCGGCCTGTGGAGAGGGCGGAGGAGATGCCCTCCCCCAGGGAGTTCATGAACCCGGCCGCCTCCCCAGCCACCAGAACGCGCCCGGTCCCCAGGCAGAAGCGGTTGATGGCGGCGGGGAAGACGGCGCGGCACCCCAGGGTCATGACCGCCTCGCGGGAGCGGAACCCGAAATCCCTGCGCAGCATGGCCAGGAAGGCCGCGCGGGTGGGGCCGATCCGCTCCCCCCGCCGCACGGAGGTGTCCACCACCATGAGGTCGTCCTTGAAATAGCAGGCGGGGTAGACGCCGTACGCCGCGTCCATGAAGACGTGAAACACCCCTGGCTCCAGTTCCGTCTCGCAGCGGTGGTACTCGTGGCGGACGCAGATGTAGGGAGCGCCTTCGGGGAACCAGGGGTCGATCCTCCTCGTCACCATGGAGAGGCCTCCGTCCGCGGCGACGAGCGCCCTGGCGGTCAGCCTGCTCTGCCGGCCGTCCCGGACGCAGAGCACCTCCACCCGGTCGGACCATTCGCAGAAATCGACCAGCCTGGCCCCGTCCCATACCTCCGCTCCCGACGACTCGCACAGCCAGCGGTCGAAACGGTCGCGCCAAACGCTGAGCCCGTTCTCCTCCACCTCCAGGCGGAAGCCGCGATCGAGGTAGAGATTGATCCCGCGCACCTCGGAGGGGCGGCACATGACCTCCGCGGGGACGGGGGGGTAATGGGCTTGCAGGAACTCCCTCGCCTCCTTGAAGAGATACCCGGCGCAGGGCTTCAGGCGCGGCATCCTCTTCTTCTCCAGCAGGAGCACGCGCAGCCCGCCCTCCTTCGCAGCCTTCGCCGCCGCCGCTCCTGCGGGCCCACCTCCCACCACTACCAGGTCATAGTCGAATCCCCTCATCAAGGCTCCCTCCCCTCGCTGCGGAGCCCGCCCGGCGGCGCGCCCCGGGAAAGGCCGTGTATCGAGATGGCCGGCCGCTACCTCTGCCCCCGGCTTCCCCCGAACCGCACTGGGACACGCCGGCGGCCGGCCTTTTTTCGCGGGGAAACGTTTTCGCGCCCGGCTGCATGAAGCCACCTCAATCTACCACATCGCGGCGTGGCGCGTCTCCTCTTCCGCCCGCCGCCACGGAAGACCCCTCGGTGTTCTCCGGCCATGGCGCGCCCCCTTTCGAAACGCGGTGCCGGCCCCGGCGCTCCAGGGGACTCGTCCCCGCCCGTGAGCTGCAGAGGCCGCAAGCCCGCGCTCTCTGCCTTCTCCTCCACGGTCGCCGTCATGACCCGTGCCTCAGGGGCGGTACCTGTGCACCGACGCCAGCATGGTCCTGACGTTCTCCGGCCTGGCGTCCGCGGGTATGGTGCACCCGGAGCTGAGGATGAATCCCCCGTCCGCGCCCACCTCGGTGATCAGCCTGCGGCAATACTCGTCCACCTCCTCCGGGTCGCCCAGCTTGAGCAAGGCGGCGGGGACGTCCCCCATGATGCACATGTGGTCCCCCAGGACCTCCTTGGCCTTGAAGATGTCCGAGGCGCCGTCGAGGTTGAGGATGCACTTTCCCCGGGGCAGGTTCTTGAGGTAGGGGAAGAAGGCCGTCCAGTCGCTGTCGAAATGCAGCAGCGGGGTCACTCCCCTGCGCACCCAGAACTCGCACATCTCCTGCCACTCCGGGAGGGCGAATTCCTCGAACTGCCGGGGGCTGAGGCAGGAGGCGCTGGTGCGGGTGCCTCCCATGAACACCCGCTTGAGGCCGCTCATCCTCACCATCGCCGCTCCCTGCATCTGCATGGTCTTCATGAGGGCGCGGCTGGCGGCCTTGACCTCCTCGGGACGGCGGAACAGATCGAGGACGAAGTCGTTGAAGGAGCGCATGAAGAGGGAGATGTATTCCATGGGGGTGAAGACGATGTTGAAGGCCACCATGGACTCCACCCCCCTGCGCTGCCAGCGCCTCATGGACGACCGCACCTTCATGATGTCCGTCCCCGCCTGAGCGAAGACCTTGAGCATCCCTACGGGGTTCCCCAGCTCCGGGGTGCTTAGCTTCATCTTGTCCAGGATCCAGCGCAGGGGGCCGCGCTCCGCGATGAGGCGGTATTCCTCGGGCTCCATCACCGCCTTCTCCACGAACTGGAACTGCGCGTCCGCGGGCACTCCCCGCACGCCGGGCATGACTGGCGGGTTGGGGAAGATGAGCTGCATGATGCGCCCCAGTCCCGCGTAGGAGAGGTTCTGTCCGTCCACGCCGCCCAGGTCCCGCAGGGTCCTCTCCAGCGCCGCGTCCGCCTTCCCGATGTCGAAGAGCATCTCGTGCTGGGTGATGCCCGCGTAACGGGCGGCAAAAAAGTCCAGGATGGGAACCACCGGCACGCGATCCGGCTTCCCCAGGCGAACGGCGGTCTCGATGCGTTCGCGCGCGTCCATCTTCAACATCCTTCCTCTCTTGCCAGCCGGGCCTCGGCCGCCCGGCACCGCTTGACGTCTCGAACCGCTCACGGTCGACTTCCAGGACCTGCCATCACCTCGCGCCGCCCCCGCCTTGGTCCTGCCCGGCGGCAGCGAAAGGGAGGGTGCGCTCGCGAGCCCGCTTTCCTTGATGCTCGGCTAGCTCATGCTCCCAGGTAGAGGCTCGCTAGCCTCACCGCCTGGGCGGCGTCCGCGCCGAAGGCGTCGGCCCCAGCGTATTCCACCACCTTCTCGTTCACCGGGCCGCCGCCGAGGATGACCTTCACCCCGTCGCGCAGGCCGGCCTCCGCCACCGCCTCCACCGTCTCCTTCATGGAATCGAAGGCCAGGGTGAGCAGCCCCGAGAGCGCCAGCAGGCGCGCGCCCGTCTCCTCGAGCTTCCGCACGAAGGCGGCGGGCTCGACATCGACCCCCAGGTCGTGGACCTCGAACCCCTCGCAGCGCAGCAGGGTGGAGACGATGTTCTTCCCTATGTCGTGGATGTCACCCTTCACGGTGCCGATGACCACCGCGCCTTTTCCCGCCTCCTTGCCCGCCTGCAGGTGGGGCTCGATGAGCGCCACCGCCTCCTTGAAGATCTCGGCGGACATGATCAGCTCGGAGAGAAAGTACTCGCCGGCCTCGAAACGCCTTCCCACCTCGGACATCCCCTCCCTCAGGCCTTCCACCAGGGAGAGAGGATCGCCGCCCTCCTCCAGGGCCGCGCGTACCTCCGCCAGCGCCTCATCCTCCCTGAGCTCCGCCAGCAACACAGCGAGGGTCTCGCCCATGCGTTCACTCCTTTCCTTGCTCTCCTCACCCGTGCCCGCACACCCTGTACCCCGCGGAGCAGCGGGAGTGATGGCCGCTTCCTCTCGTCCTCGTCGCCGTGTCGTGACCGGACGCGCCGCCGGGGCGCGCCGGGGCTCACCTCGCCTCGGACGCTACGCCGTAGAAGGCCCTCGCGAACTCCAGCGCATCGCACGCCTCCCGTCCCCAGGCGTCGGCGCCCGCGAACTCGCATACCTTTCCCGTCACCGCCCCGCCCCCCAGCATGATCCTCACCCTCTCCCTGCAGCCGGCGCGCTCGAAGCCCCACACCGTCTCGCGCATGGCCTCGTAGGCGGGCGTGATGAGGGCGCTCATCCCCACCACCCGGGCTCCGCTCTTCTCCGCCGCCTCCACGAAACGCCAGGGCGCGACGTTCACCCCCAGGTCGATGACCTCGAAACCCGAGCAGCGCAGGAGGGAGCACACGATGTCCTTGCCGATATCGTGGACGTCCCCCAGCGGCGTCCCCATGACCACCCTGAGGTCCGACCCCCGCGCCCGCGTGCCCTGCAGGGCCCGGTCGACGAGGGCACCTATCTCGCTGAAGATCTCGCCCGACATGATCAGCCCGCTCAGGTAGTACTCATGCCTCTGGTAACGCCTCCCGACCTCGTCCATGCCCCGGCGGGCGGCCTCGACCACCCGCAACGGGTCCGCGCCCGCCGCCAGCATCTCCTCCGCCGCAGCCAGGGCCTCCTCCTCCCTCAGGCCAGATATGGCGAGGAGGAGCCTCTCCTCGGCGCAGCTTTCCCCGGCTTCCGCCCCGGGCGCCTGGATTTCCTTCACCAGGCGCAAGGCACGCCTCCTTCTCTCCATCCCTTCCTCACATCCTCACGTAGAACGGCACAGGGAACGGAATACGAACCTGTCTCCCCGGTAGATCATCCATCCCCATGCCACCCTGCGGTCATTGGCCGTCCACACCAGCTGTTCCATGCAGAAGGCGGGGGTCCCTTTCCGCGACGCCAGGACCTCCGCCTCGCGCGGGCCGAGCACGGTGGCGGAGAGGCTCAGCTCCGCCCTGACCGGCATCAGCGCGGGACAGCGTGAGAAGAGGTCGGCGGTGGTCCCCTGCCCGAGTTCCGCTTCCAGCAGGGGCAAAGATGGGTCGTAGAGGAGGTATTTACGGTCGAAGGCCAGGGGCTCTCCCGCGTCCTCGAGGATCCTCTCCAGATAGACGACCCGCTCCCCTTCCTCGATGCCCAGCCTCGCGGCCGGCGTCTTCCCGGCCTCTACCAGCGCGGCTTTGAGCAGGCGCACGGACGCGGAGACCCCCCGGTTCCGCATCTCCTCCTGAAAATCGGGGATGAGGAAAACGCCTCCGTCCGTCCTGGGGCCGACGACGAAAGTGCCCCTGCCCCTCTCGCGGCGGAGCATCCCTTCCTCCACCAGCAGGGCGATGGCCCGCCGCACGGTCATACGGCTGAGGTTGAACCTCTCGCACAGCTCGACCTCCGGGTCCAGGCGGTCGCCGGGTCGAAGTTCGCCGTCTATGATCCGGCCGCGCAGGATACGTGCGAGCCGGAAATAGGCGGGGGCTTCAGCGTCATCGACCGCCTTTTCCCATGCCATGCCCATGCCAGTTCCCATCCTCAGGTCAATAGACAGTTTATAGTATATATGTTCATTTAATGTCTATACATTTATACTACGAGGGGTTAGGGGGGTCAATACCTCCGCGGGGACTCCCGAAGATGCTCCTTCCCCGACGGGCGCGGGCGATCCATACGGGCACCGCGAAAGGGTCTCCGGGGAATCGGTTACGGCGGAACCGAACCTTCCGCCCGGGGTCATCGACACGGCGAAAGACCGGCCCGGCCCTCCTCGAAACGGGCCGGTAGCGATGGCGGCGGCCGGATGCTGCGCCGGGGTGCGGATGCCCCGCAAGTCCGGCGGGAGCGTGAAGCGCAACGGGATATGGCGGCGGCCGGATGCGTTGTCGGGTCACGGATACGGCATGAGCTCCCCGTTCCTTGAACGCAATAACGCGATGCACCCGCGACGCCGGTTGATGGGGTACCGCGTCATGGGCTCCCTATTCCCCGGCGTCTCCTTTTGTTTCCGCCTCCGCATCCGCTATCCAGGCGGAGAGGGCCTCCACGATCCTTTTCGCCTGCTCCACGCTGGAGATGTTGAACTTGGCCTGCTGGCGGTACTCGTCGTTCATCTTGCGGTAACGCCGGATGGTGAAACGGTCCGGGCCGTAGTCGCCCTTTGTTTGCTCCCACTGGCGGTAGCGGAAGATCACCGTGGCCCAGGCGCCGCGCGAGAGCACCACCCTATCCAGCTCCCGCACCACCTGGACCCCTTCCTCCTCGTAGTTGATGGTGATGTCGTCGATGTCCGAGAACAAGCCCTCCTCCTTCCGCTCACCATGCCAGCTCGATGCCGATGGGGCAGTGGTCGGAGCCCGTGACCTCCGGCAGGATGCAGGCGGCCTTCACCCTGTCCCGCAGCTCGTCGCTGACGAAGAAATAGTCTATCCTCCAGCCGATGTTCCTCTCCCTCGCCCTGGTCTTAAGGTCCCACCAGGTGTAATGCCCCGGCTCCCGGTTGAACATGCGGAAGGTGTCAGAGTAACCATGCGCCACGAACTTGTCCAGCCAGGCCCTCTCCTCGGGAAGGAAGCCCGACACCTTGCTGTTCTCTTTGGGCCGCGCCAGGTCGATCTCCCGGTGCGCGGTGTTAAAATCGCCGCAGGCTATGATCCCCTTTCCCTTTCTCCTCAGCGCCTCGGCGTGGTCCAGGAAAGCGTCGTAGAACTCCATCTTGAACCTGAGGCGTTCCCTGGACTGCTTGCCGTTGGGGAAATAGACGTTGAAGAGGATGAATTCGCCGTAGTCGGCGATGAGCGTTCGGCCTTCGGCGTCGAACCTGGGGATGCCGAAGCCGCTCCTCACCGCGAGGGGCTCGGGCCTGGAGTACAGGGCCACGCCGCTGTAACCCCTGCGCTCAGCGGCGGAAAAGAAGACGTGGTAGCCGTCCACCTCGCGCAGCTCCCGCGGCACCTGTTCCTCCGCCGCCTTGGTCTCCTGAACGCAGAGGATGTCCGGCCTGCGGGAGAGGAACCAGTCGAGAAAACCCTTGGAGTGGGCCGCTCGCAGCCCGTTCACGTTCCAAGAGAAAAGGGTCATCCTGCCCATACCGCCTGCCTTACCGCACCCATCGCCGGCGCCTCCCGGCCCACCGGACCGGTTCGGAAGCGGAGCCCGGCCCTGCCCGGCCCTGCCGCGGGTGGACCGGCGCGAGCGCGCCGCCATGGGCGTTCGCCGGCGCTCACCCGCCGCCGCTTACCGTGATATTTCCTATGATATTCCACTGCTCCCCGCGGGGAAACCCGCCGCCGGCCCGCACGCTTCTTCCGGCGTCCCGGCTCCCGGCATGCCCGCCCGGAAATCCCGCTGGAAACCCTTCACGGGCAAGCCCTCACCCGCGCACGGGACCTTCCCATCCGTCCCGGAGGTCTTCGTTTTCCGCCTGCTCCTCTCCTTCCCCCCGCCGCGGCGCCGGGACGGCGGCGAGAAGAGGGGTAGCGGGCGGGACAAGGGGGTAGAATCATGATTGAGGGTCAAAACCGCGGCTTCGCGTCGGGGCTGCGGCGGCGGAACACGGTGCGGGGGATGTATGTCCGGCCGGCATGGGGGACACGGGGCACGTCGATCCCCGGCATGATGGCAGCCGGTGCGGGAGAGCCTCATATCGGGGCCCGGACGGTGAGCGGACTCCGCCGCAGCGGGGACGAGCGGTCGCGGGCGGAGACCCCGGACTGGAGCGCGGCCCATGGAGGAAATACCCGGAAGAGAAGACGCGCGGCCGGACGGGGCGAGACACTCGCCCAGAGAGGGCTCCGGCAAGAGGAGCGGAACGGGACCGCCGCGCGGGGGACATCCGGGACACGATGTCTCCAGGGCAAGGGGGGCGACACGGTGTTGCGTAACGCGGACGGAGAGGCGGGATCCGAGGGCGGCGGCGGGCTTTTCCGGGCCATCGCGGACGGAGCGAAGGACGCCTTTATCTTAGTGGACGACCGGGGAGCCATCGTCTACATGAACCCCTCGGGAGAGGAGCTCCTCGGTTACGCCGCGGAAGAGGTGAAGGGCCGTTCCCTGCACGAGCTGCTCATCCCGGAAAGGTACCGCGAAGGCGCCGCGAAGGCCTTCGAGGCCATGGCAAGGGGCGGCGGCGAGGGCGTCTCGGGCGGCGTGCGCGAGTTCACCGCCCTGCGCAGGAACGGCGTCGAGTTCCCCCTGGAGGTGTCCGTGTCCTCCTGCTCCCTGGAGGGGCGCAGGTATTATTTCGCCATCTGCCGCGACCTGAGCGAGCGCAAGCGCCTGGAGAAGGAACTCCACGGCTATCGCGACCACCTGGAGGCGCTGGTGAAGAGCCGCACCCAGCGCCTGCGGGAGATGGCCGAGCATTACCGCTCCCTGGTGGAGACCTCACCGGACTGCATCGTCCTCACCGACCTGGGGGGCGAGATCCTCATGATCAATCGCTCCGGAGTGCGGCTCTTCGGGTACGAAAAGGCCGAGGAGATGCTGGGGAGGAGCGTGCTGGACTTATTCCCCCCCGAGGAAAGGCAGCGGGCCAGGGCCTCCATGCGCACGCGGGCGGAGGGGGAGTCGGTGAGGAACGACGTCTACGAGCTTCTGCGCAGGGACGGCTCGCGTTTCCACGCCGAGGTCAGCGCCTCGCTGATGCGGGACGCGGAGGGAAAGCCGGTGGGGTTCGTGAGCGTGACGCGCGACATCAGCGACCGCAGGCGCGCCGAGGAACGGCTGCGGAAGATAAACCGCTGTTTCCTGGGACTGGGCCCCGATCCGCTGGAGAACATGCAGCGCCTCGCGCAGACCGCCCGTGAGGTACTGGAGGCCGATATGGCAAGATATACCAGGAAATACGAAGAGGGCGTTCTGTCCTTCTCTACCCTCCGCCCCGGGGAAGGGTTCGCCGCCGTGGATGGTCCGGCGGACCACCTCTGTTCCCGGCTCCTCTCCACCGGCATGGCGGGCCCTCTGACCACCGCGGACCTGGACCCGGAAGCCCTGGCGGGAGACCCCGACGTGAGGGAGCGCGGCCTGCGCTCCTGCCTGCTGCACCCTGTGCGCGCGCACGGGGAGACGGTGGGCTGCCTGACCGTGATGTGCGCCGGGGAACGCGCCTTCTCTTCTCTGGAAAAAGATACCATAGCCGCCATCTCCCGCGCGCTGGGCATCGAGGAGGAGCGCTTCGCCTACGAGGAGAGCCTGCGCGACTTCGTGGACGTCGCCTCCCACGAGCTGAGGCACCCGGTGGCGCTGCTGGCGGGGTTCGCCGAGACCCTGGCGGAGAGCGGCGAGGAGATGGACGGCGCCACGCGCCGGGAGGTGGCCGGGGCCATCAGTCAGGCCTCCCAGCGCCACACCGCCATCGCCAGGGACCTGCTGGAGGTATCCCTCGCGGAACGGGACCGCTTCTCCATCCACAGGTCGCAGGGGAACCTGGCCGCGCTGGTGGAGGCCGCGGCACGGGAGATGCGGGAACGCCTGCCGTGCGCCGCGGTGACCACGAGGTCCGCGGAAGACCTCGGTCCTCTCTCCTTCGACGCGGAGAGGATACGGAGCCTGCTGGTCATCCTCGTGGAGAACGCCCATAAGTTCGCTCCCCCGGGGTCGGACATCGAGGTGAGCGTGGAGGCGGGGGATGGGGGCGCCCTGGTATCGGTCATGGACCGGGGAGTGGGGATAGCGGAGGAGCACCGGCAACGCATCTTCGAGCGTTTCTACCAGGTGGAGGAGGCGCAGCACCATTCCCGCCCCGGCCTGGGGCTGGGCCTTTACCTCGCCCGGCGCATCGTGGAGGCCCACGGCGGCCGCATCTGGCACGAACCCCGGGACGGAGGGGGTTCCGTCTTCCGCTTCACCCTCCCCGCGCCGTAGCCCCGACGGCGCTCGCGCGCCGCGGGGACGTTCTTCTGGGCGAGGCCGCGGGCCGGCACGGGGCGCCCGGCCCCCCCCGCCCCATGACCCGGAACCCCGCCGGGAAGTATAATCACGCCCGTGGAGACCCTGTCGCAAAAAGAGGGGGCCGAGAGAGGGAGGTCACATGGTGGACGGCTCGGTTAAGTACGTGCTGGCGTTCAATTCCAGCCCTCGCAGGGAGAAGGGCTTCACCGCCATGGTGCTGGAGCGCTTTATGTCCGGAGCCGCATCGGCGGGGGCGGAGACGGAGACGGTGTACCTGGCGGAGAAGAAGATAGCCGACTGTCTGGGGTGTACCTGGTGCTGGTTCAAGACCCCCGAGGTATGCCGCCACAAGGACGATGTGCCGGAGCTGCACCGCAAGATGCTCCGCGCCGACGTGCTGGTATACGCCACCCCGCTCTACATCTGCACTATGAGCGCGGTCATGAAACGCTTCCTGGACCGTATCATGCCCCTGGCCGAACCCTACCAGGAATACCGCGACGGCGTGTGCAGCCACCCCCACGAACACCGGCGCGACCGGGAGACGCGCACCGTCCTCGTCTCCACCTGCGGCTTCCCGGGACTGAGGAACTTCGACCCCCTGGTCTTCACCTTTGAACGCATAGCGGAGGTGGGGGGAGGCACCCTGCACGCCTCCATCCTCTTCCCCTCCTCGGTGCTGCTGGCGCGCGACCCCTGCCCTGCCGCGGAGCAGCTCGAATACGTCTTCCGCGCCGGCCGGGAGGTGGTGGGGGAGGGCATCCGCGAGGAGACCGTGGAAGGCTACAGCCGCCCCTTCGTGGACCCCGGGGAATACGTGGACGAGCTCAACGCCGTATTCCGTACGCTGCGCGAGAACGCGGCCCGCCGGGGGAAGGACGCGACCTGAGCGAGGCGCCGGGGATAGCGGGGGCGATTCCCCGTGGAAGCCTGGGGCGGGCCGAGGAGTCTCCGCGGCAGGCCATGCCCCCTGGGAACAGGCGCCGGCGGCGCTCCCGGGGAGGAAGGCGGCACGGAGAGGACGGCGAGGCCGGGGCCTGGTAAGGAAGAGAGGTTCGCGCGGCCGTGGACATCGGAGAGTTCGTGGAAGCCCGTTTCCTGGAGCGGCCCAACCGCTTCCTGGCCCTGGTGGAGCGGGACGGCCGCCGGGAGGAGGCCCACGTGCCCGATCCCGGTCGTCTCTCGGAGCTGCTCCTGCCCGGGGCGAGGGTGAGGCTGCGGCGGTCGGCGGGGAAGGGGAGACGGACCGCCTGGGACATGATCGGCGTGGAGTGCCCGCAGGGCTGGGTCAACATCGACTCCCGGCTCCCCAACCTCCTCTTTGCGGAGGCGCTCAAGGAGGGGCGCCTGGCGGAATTCCCCCCGCCGTGCGAGCTGCACCCCGAATACCCCTTCGGTGCCAGCCGGCTTGATTTCCTGGTGGAGTGCGGCGGCCCTCCCTGCCTGGTGGAGGTGAAGGGTTGCACCTTGGTGGTGGAGGGCACGGCGCTCTTCCCGGACGCCCCCACCGCGAGGGGCTCACGCCACCTGGAAGAGCTTTCCGGCTCCCTTTCACGGGGCTACCGGGCTTGCGTGGTGCTGGTGGTGAAGCACCCCGGTGGGGAGGTCTTCAGGCCCAACCACGAGACGGACCCTCTCTTCGCCTCCACGCTGCGGCGCGCGGCCGCCGCGGGCGTCGAGGTGCTGGCCTACCTCGCTCCCTGGAGGGGAAGGGAGATTAGCATCGAGAGGCGCCTGCCGGTCATCACCTGAAGCGGTCCGGCCGGAGAGAAGGCGAGCCGCATCTCGCGGCCTGTTCCGTGCCGGGCGCCTCCGCCGTCATGCGGCCCGCGGCGCAAGGCGCGCCTGTCTCATCGTACTTCGAGCCCGCGGATAAGCCGTGCTTCCGCCGCAGGCGAGGATCGAGGGCACCGTCCCCTCACGACCTTCTCTCACCATATATAATCAAGGCGGCATCGGCGGGACGAGGCTTTTAGGAGAGGCGGGACAGCCATGGAGTCGAGGCGGGACCCGTTGTGGACGGACCCGAGGGTTTCCGGCGAGGTGACACGGTCATGGAATTGAGGTGGGACCCTCTGCTCAGGACCTGGGTGATGATGGCGGCGAGCCGCCAGGAGAGGCCGTTTCTGCCCGAGGGGCAGTGCCCCTTCTGCCCCGGTTCCGGGAAGGTGCCCGACTCCTACGACATCCTGGCCTACGACAACGATTTCCCCGCCCTGGTCCTGGATCCCCCCGCCCCCGATATCGCGGGCGACGACCTGATCCCGGTGCGGCCCAGCCTCGGGAAATGCGAGGTGACCCTGTATTCCCCCCGCCACGAGGTCACCCTCCCGGGACTGCCACCGGAAAACGTGGTGCGCCTGGTGGAACACTGGCGGGAGCGCTACCGCGAGCTGGGGGAGATCCCGGGCGTGGAGTACGTGTTCATCTTCGAGAACCGGGGGGAGGCGGTGGGGGTGACCATCCATCACCCTCACGGCCAGATATACGCCTATCCCTTCGTCCCCCTGCGCGTGCGGGCGGAGTTGGAGTCGTCCCTGGCTCACCGCGAGGAACGGGGCAGTTGCCTCATCTGCGACATCCTCCGGCACGAAAGCGCGGATGGCCGGCGCATGGTGCACCGGGGAGACGGGTTCACCGCCTTCGTGCCGCCGTGGGCGCAGTACGGCTACGACGTCATGGTGGTCTCCGACCGCCACCTAGGGTCCCTCACCGACCTCGACGCGGGCGAGGTAAGGGGGCTAGCGGAGGCCATAAGGTGCGTGGCCGGCGGATACGACTCCCTCTTCGGCTTCACCTTCCCCTACATGATGTGCATGCACCAGGTCCCCACCGACGGCGGGGACCATTCCCACTATCATTTCCACGTGGAGTTCTATCCTCCCATGCGCGACCGCGACAAGCTCAAATACAGCGCCTCCTCCGAGACCGGCGCCTGGGCGCACATCAACACCACCGTACCCGAGGAGAAGGCCGCCGAGCTCAGGGCGGCGGTGGAGCGCTACCGCTCGGGGCAGGGGAGGGATGAAAGGGCGGAGAGCGGGAAGGGGCGCTGAGGCGGAAGGCGGAGGCGGCATCGAGGGAAGCAGGGGGAAGATGCTGGACGAGCGCGATATCCAGGAACGCCGCGAGGAGTTCGCGTCGCTCTTCGGCCCCGGTGAGCCGCCGCGCCTCTACTTCGCTCCTGGCCGCGTCAACCTCATCGGAGAGCACACCGACTACAACGGCGGCCTGGTGCTCCCCTTGGCCATCGAGCAGGGGACCTACATGCTGATGCGCCGCGTGGAGGCTCCGCCGGCGCGGCTGCGCTCCGCCGCGGGCGGAGGGGACGCCGCGGTGGACTTCGACCCCGCGTCCATCGCCAGACGCGGAGACTGGGCCGATTACGTCCTCGGGGTCTTCGCCGTGCTCTCGCGCGAGGGGCGCACTCCCCCTCCATTCGAGGCCCTGGTCTTCGGCGACCTCCCCCGCGAGGCCGGCCTTTCCTCCTCCGCCTCCCTGGAGGTGGTAAGCGCCCTGGCCGCGACAGGCCTGGGATACCCCCTGGGTCGCGAGGAGGCGGCGCGCGTCGCCTGGAGGGCCGAGAACGAGTTCGTGGGGGTGCCCTGCGGCATCATGGACCAGTTCGCGGCGGCCCTGGCCGAGGACGGCCACGCCCTGCTGCTGGACTGCCGGAGCGAGGAGTACCGGCAGGTCCCCTTCAACCTGCCGGGCGCCGCGCTGGTGATCGGGCACACGGGGGTGGGACGCACACTCGCGGGCTCCGCCTACCGGGAGCGGAGGGAGGAATGCCGCGCCGCCCTGGCCCTCATCTCCAGGAGGGTGGGCACCAGGGAATACCTGGCGGATGTCACCATGGAGGAGCTGGAGGCGGCGCGCGGCGTGCTTCCCGACACCCTGTACGCGCGCGCAAGGCACGTGGTGGAGGAGCAACGGCGCGTCGTGGAGGCGGCGGCCTGCCTGCGGGAGGGCGATCCCGAGAGGCTGGGCGCCCTGCTCAACGCCTCCCACGCCTCGCTGCGTGACCTCTACCGGGTATCCTCGCCCGAGCTGGACGCCTTGCAGGAGACCTCGCTGCGACGACCCGGGGTGTGGGGATGCCGCATGACCGGGGCGGGCTTCGGGGGATGCGTGGTGGCTCTTTTGGAGAGAGACGCCCTGCCCGCCTACCTCGAAGCGGTGCCGGGACTCTACCGCCGGGCCGCGGGGCGCGAGCCTTTCTTCCTGGTGCTGGAGAGGCCTGCCGCGGGCGCCCGCGCTATCTCCTGACCCCCCGTTCCCCGCAGCTCAAAGAGGCCGGACGTCGCGGCTCAGGATGTTTACCATATTATGGATATCAATTCCGGAGGGGAGGCCCGTCCTCCTGGGCGCGCGCCGGCGACGGCCGCGGTTCCCCGCGGTCCTCCAGATGGTGCGACCTGCCGTTGCGCAGCGACTGGCGGTAGAGGAAGTTGAAGGCGAACCAGTAGGACCAGTGCCGGTGGGGGTACATGCGCCTGAGTATGGAAGGGTAGGAATAGAACTCGCGCTGCACCGCGTGGGTCCTGTCCGCCAGCTCCCGGGGGCTGAAGTTCGCCGGCCTGTACACCACGCGGGCGTCCCACCGGGGACGGGACCAGAAGCCCTCCTCCACCCTGCCCTGTTCCAGAAGCTCGCGGTAGAGGCGCGTCCCGGGATAGGGTACAAGGTGGGCGAACTGCGCCACCTGGATCCGGTTGCGCATGGCGAATCCCAAGGTGTCCGAGAACACCGTCTCGTCGTCGGAGTCGAATCCGAACACGAACGCCCCCATGACGTGGATGCCATGCCTGCGCAGGAGGCGCAGCGCGTCATGGTATTCCTCCACGCGGTTCTGCGCCTTCCCCGCCTCCGCCAAGGCCCTGCGGGACAGGGTCTCGATGCCGATGAAGAGGAAGTGGCAGCCGCTCTCCGCCGCCAAGGCCACCAGCTCCTCGTCCCTGGCGATGGTGATGGAAGCCTGGGACCCCCACCTTATCCCCAAGGGTATGAGCCCCTTGAAGAGCTCCTTGGCGCGCCGGGGAACGGCGGCGATGTTGTCGTCAACGAAGGGGACCACCTTGCGGCGCAGCAGGTTGGTGCGGGGCAGGGATTCCACCTCCGCCAGCACGTCGTCCACCTCGCGCATACGCAGGCGCCTGCCGTTGAAGGCGGTGACGGAGCAGAAGCTGCAGGCGTGGGGACAGCCCCGCGCCGTCTGCACCCCGTTGGCGCTCCAATACCTCCGGGGGTCGAGGAGGCCCCTGCGCGGGGGCAGGGGGCGCCGGAAATCGTCGAATCCCTCCGCGCGGTAGAGCGGCTCCAGGCGTCCCGCCGCGGCGTCGGAGAGCACCCGCGGCCAGACGGCCTCCGCCTCCCCCACCACCACCGCGTCCGCGTGCTCCAGCGCTTCCTCCGGGAGCATGGAGGCGTGGATGCCGCCCAGCACCACCCTGGTCCCCAGGGCGCGGTAGCGGTCGGCGATCTCGTAGGCCCGGGATGCGGTGGCGGTCATGGTGGAGATGCCGGCCAGGTCGGGCACCTCCCTGAAATCGATGCGCTCGGTGTTCTCGTCGATGATGCGTACTTCCATCCCCGGTGGGGTGTGGGCCGCCAGGTACATGAGCCCGAGGGGCGCCAGCAGGCCGCGGTTGAAGAGATAGGTCTCGCCCGCCTTGGTGGGAGCGATAAGGTGTATTCTCAAACTGTCAGGCTTCTTTCTTTTTTTCTCCGCCACGCTCTTTTTCTCTGCCTTGAGATTGCATTATACGCGCCCCGTCCCGCCCCGCCAATGACGTGGGCCATGGGGACCGGCCTGACCATATGCGTATCGGCTGCAAAGTGGAGCGGCTTGACGGCCGCGCGTCGCGGGCGTTTCCCGCGCCCCGGAGACCCGCTGCCACGCGCGGCACGTCTCCGCCTGCCGGCGACGTTATCCACGTACAGTCGGATGTGGGTTTCTTTATGCCGCGATCCCCGCGCTTCAGCCCTTCGACCGCCTGACCCCGGAGCGCCGACCACGGCGGCCATCGGGCGACCGAAGATTGTTATCACGTTAGGGTGGGAATATGATGGGGGAACGCGCGGGAAAGAAAGGGGAGTGCCATGTGGGAGTTCTTCAAGGACCTCAAGCGCTGGGCCCAGGTCGGGGCGGTCATCGGTCTGATGGGAGGCCTGGCCGGAGCCGGGGCGGAGGTGCCGACGGCGGGGTTCGGCCTCATGGCCCCGGACATGTGCGAGGCGGAGAAGATCCGCATGGCCGGGGAGTTCCTGACGGAACAGGACAAGCGCGGTCAGGAGATCCGGGCCACGGGCAAGCCGGCCAAGGCGAAGATACTCAACGCCATGAGCCTGGGCATCAACGTCAACGGCAACAATCCCGCCATGACCTTCCTGCTCGAGGTGCAGCCGGAGGGCGAGCCGCCCTTCCGGGGGCAGGCCACCGGGGTGATCGCCGAGGCCTCCGTCCCCAAATACCAGGTGGGGAAGGAGATCTTCGTGAAGTACGACCCCGGCGACAAGTCCAGGGTGGCCCTCGACCACTCCTGAGGGAGGATGCGGCGTGGCCGGAGGCGAGCAGGATGGCAAACGACCCGGCATGAGCCCGCCCCCTTCGCTCCCTTCCCGTCTGCGGCGCCAAGGGATATGCTACCCCTGCTCTCAACGGCGCGTTTACATTTATTTCCTCCGACCCCCGGAGTCCGCATGTCGGAGGGGCCGCGATCGTAGCGGCCGGTAAGGGCGCGGTGCCCGACGCTGGGGTAGAATAAGCTCGTGGGCACGGTAGATCTACTGGCGGAGACTCGCGAGGCGGAGAAGCGGCGGTCAGGCGGCCTGGGATTCGGCGCGCTTCCGGTCACCGTCATCCTGGCGTTCCTGGCGCTGGCGGCATGCGCCCTCCTCCAGGGCTGCGAGGGCAGGGGGGTCTCCCTGCAATATGAACACCGCGCCGACCTTGCCGAGGAGAACCGCGGTCTGTACCTGCGGCAGCCGGATCCTATCCTCATCATCTCTCCCGTCTATGAGCCGCGCTTCGCCAGGAAGGCGGGAGGATGACGGTGGGGGTCACGGCAGCCACATCCAACAGACGTTCTTGAGTGGAGGGGGAAAGCGAGATGGCATCCATCAGGCGTATAGGCATCCTCACGGGAGGAGGCGACTGCCCGGGCCTCAACGCCGTCATCCGGGCGGTGACCAAGTCCGCCATCTTCGAACACGGGCTGGAGGTGGCGGGCATCAGCGAGGGATTCGGGGGACTCATCGAGAACAACTGGCGGCTGCTGGGGGACGAGGACGTGTCGGGCATCCTCCCCCGCGGGGGGACCATCCTGGGGGCCAACAACCGCGATAACCCCTTCATGTTCCGCACCGTCACCGCGGGAGGCGAGGTCACCTACGAGGACAACTCCGGCACCGCCATCGCCAATCTGGAGGGGATGGGGGTGGAGGCGCTCATCGTGGCGGGCGGCGACGGGACCCTTTCCATCGCCCGTAAGCTGCACGAGAGGGGCGTGTCCGTGGTGGGCATCCCCAAGACCATCGACAACGACCTCCACGGCACCGACGTGTCCTTCGGCTTCGACTCCGCCCTGCACACCGCCACCGACGCCGTGGACAAGCTGCACACCACCGCCGCCTCCCACCACCGGGGCATGGTCCTGGAGGTGATGGGGCGCAACGCGGGGTGGCTCGCCCTCTGCGCGGGCATCGCGGGGGGAGGGGATATCATCCTCATCCCGGAGATACCCTACACCTTCGAGAATGTGGTGCGGGCCATCGAGGAGCGGCGGCGGCGCGGCAAGCGCTTCAGCATCATCGTGGTGGCCGAGGGCGCCCCCCTGCCGGGAGGGGAGCAGGTGACCCGGGATACCGGGGGCGGTGAGCGGGTGCTGGGCGGCATCGGAGAACGGGTGGCGGAGGCCATACAGGAGATGGCGGACATGGAGACGCGGGTCACCATCCTCGGCCACCTGCAGAGGGGCGGCAGCCCCTCGCCCCTGGACCGCATCCTCGCCACCGGTTTCGGGACCACCGCGGTGGAGCTGGCGGCGGCGGGGAGGAGCGGGGTCATGGTAGCCCTGCGCGACATGCGCATCGAGGCGGTGCCCCTCGAAGAGGTGGTCCCCGGTCAGAGAAGGGTGCCCACGGACGGCAACCTGGTGAACTTCGCCCGCAGCGTGGGCACTTCCTTCGGGGACTGAGGGCGACCGCCGCGCGTCCCGTCAGGCTTCCGGGCCGCTCCCCTGGCTCCCTCAGTCGTTCATCCGGAAGGCACCCGCGGTGGCGAAGACGCATTTCTCCCAGACCCTCTCGAACCTGTCGTGGTCGACGATCGGCTTGCGGATCATGCGCAGGCAGAGGTCCATCTGCTCCGGGGTACTCGAGGTCTTGGAGTACAGCTGCAGGGCGTAGCGGGAGAAATCCCTCGCCATGAAGTCGAACATCTGCTCCACGAGGCCGTCCTCGACCCCGTAGATGGGCCGGTTCTCGAGCAGGAGCTGCCCATAGGCGACCAGGGTGAAGAGCTCGCCCAGGGTGAGCAAAAAGTCGATTTCCTTTCGCTGCCCCTCCGTGGGGGGAGCCTTGAGCGACAGCTCCCTCAGCACCTCGACCTGCCCCTTGAAGATGTTCACGTTGGGGAGATCGACGGTGTCGTACACCAGGTAGTCGTGGAACTGGATACCGCCCAGCCCTTTGGTGGGTCCCTGCCGGAACAGGAGCTCGTCGTCCACGGCATCGTCGCGCCGCGGTATCGCGGGGAAGGAAGCGGGGTTGAAGAAGTAGTTGGGCATGAACTTGATCATCAGCGCCATGTTCACGTGCACCGTGCCCTCCAGCTTCGGCAGGGCGCGGATATCCCGGGCGGCCATCTCGAAATAGGTGTCCTTCTCGAAACCCTTCGCGGCGATGACGCCCCACAGGAGATCGATCACCTCCTCGCCCCGGGTGGTCACCTTCATCTTCACTATGGGGTTGTACGGCAGGTACCTGCGGTCCTGCGGGGAAGCGGAGCGCATGTAGTCCGCGGCGCGCAGGGCGAAGAGCTTCATGGCCACCAGCCGCGTATAGGCATCGGTGAGGAGCTGGCGGATGTGGGGGAAATCGGTGACGTGCTTTCCGTAAAGCACCCGGTTAGCGGCGTGATCCACCGCCTCGTAGAGGGCGTGGGTGCAGATACCGATGGAGGCCCATCCCAGGTTGAACTTCCCCACGTTGACGGTGTTCAGGGCCGCGTCCCAGGCATCCCGGCCGACGGAAAGGATGTCCGATTCGAATATGGGGTAATCGTTCAGGGCATGCTCGGCCACGAAGTTCTGCGAGGCCGCCACGTTCTTCACCACCTCGCAGCCGCCGTGCCTGGAGCTGACCGCGAAGAAGACGCGGTCTCCCGTGTCCGCCATCTTCCCCAAGGTGGAGACCAGCGCCGCCTCGTTGCCGTTGCCGATATAATACTTGCGCCCGTTGGCCCGGTATTCACCGCCGCCAAGCGGCTTCAGGGACATCTCGGTGGAAGGATCAAGGCCTTCCCTCCCTCGTGTCCGGTGCCCGCTCCCCGCACGCCGGAAACGGGCACAGCCCGCCGTCATATCTTTTATACCCTTCACGCCCGGCGGCCTATCCGCATCCCCGGAAGGGAGCTCCATGCCGCGCTCTCGCGCTCTGCGCGTCAGCGCCGGGCGGCCACGGATATCCGGCGCAGGCAGCGTTTCTCCAGGCCGCGGCCTCCATGAAACACATTCCAGTACCGTGTAGAGCATGGACACGGCAGGCCGCCCAACGGAGGCGCGTTCGTGGCGAGAAGGCATCTCCATTCCGGCTTCGACCTCTCTCCTGGAGGCCGCGCCCCCGGGACGCCGTCAGTGGGCACCGGTCGTCTCGTACAGGTCGAGGAAGCGCTGGAGGATGTGCATCCTCTCCCGCATGGCCGTCACCCAAAGCTCCAGGCGTCTCCTGCCCTCGCGGGTTATGCGGTACACCCTGCGGCGGGGTCCGGAGCCACGGTCGTCCCAGTCCGAGACCACCAGCCCCCTGCCCTCCATGTCGCGCAACTTGCGGTATACCGCCCCCGCGTCCGGGAGCGGACCGGGCATGGGCACTTCTTCCATGCGCCCTAGCAGCTCGTAGCCGTGGGCCGGGCCCTGCAGGAGGAGAAAGAGGATGCGCGGCTCTATGAAGCGTTTACCGGGGCCCTCGCGAATGTAGAAACCCACGTCCGAGGGGGCTCCGCCTGAGCTCTTATTCTGCAACGGCTTTCCCTCCGGAAGACGATCCTTCCCGCAACAGCTTTCCCTCCACGAAACGTTTTCCATTCAAGGGCGTTCTTCCCGGGAAAGGCCCTCCACCCCATACTAATATATGTTATTGACATATAAATATTATCAACATATAATAGCGCCCGTCAAGGTCCCGCGAAGGCGCCGGTGCAGCGCGCCACCGCCTGAAGGCCGGAGGGGCGGAAAGCCCCGCCGCAGGGAAAAGCCAGGGCGGGCGGCGCCCTGCGGCGCTGCAGCGCAACGAGGAGGTGCTGGCCATGCGCATCGTCTACGCCAGGTCGGCGAAGGTCTCCCCGAATCCACACGGGGTCCAGGCGGCAAGGATATACGACAGCGAACACGCCCAGGCGATACACATCCTGCTCAAGCCGGGGGAGAGCCTGAAGAAGCACATCACTCCCGTGGACGTCTTCTTCTATGTCCTGGAGGGAGAGGGGGTGGTGGAGATCGGAGACGAACGGGAGACGGTGGGCCCGGACACCCTCATCGAGAGCCCGGCCCGCATCCCCCACCGCTGGATGAACGAGAGCGAGGGCGACTTCAGGGTGCTGGTGGTGAAGGTGCCCCGGCCCACGGAAGAGACGCGCCTTCTCTGACCCGCTGCCGCCCGGGCCGAGAAGCGGCGGGAACCCTTTGGTGCCGCGGCATTTTGGGGATGGACGTTTCCGTTAGACATCCCTGCCGCGGGGGAACCATACTACTTAACAAGGGCCAAACGGCGAGGTGATGGGGGCATCGCGCCCGCCCGCCGCCTCACCAGAACATGCCAATAGCGCAGTCATCACCGCGCAGGGCACGGCCGGTCCAGGTCAACGAGGTAAAGGAGGAGGAAGATGGAAGACGAGCGTATTTCCTACCACGAGTCCGTGCGGCGCGCGTACCGCCGCATCAAGGAAGACGGCATGACCAACATCTGGGACCGCTACGAGGCCCAGGGATTGAGCAAGGACGACCCGGACAAGAGATGCCCCTTCTGCCAGGCGGGGGCGAGGTGCGACCTCTGCTCCAACGGGCCCTGTCGCGCCGACGCGGAGAAGGACAAGCGCGGGGTGTGCGGCATCACCGCCGACGGCATGGCCATGCGCATGATGGCCCTGCGCAACGTCATGGGCACCTCCACCTACCACTACCACACCGAGCAGACCATCAAGACCCTGCGCGCCACCGCCGAGGGCAGGACCCCCTTCGAGATCAGGGAGCCCGGCAAGCTGCGCGACTTCGCCGCCCGCCTGGGCGTGGATACCTCCGGCTCCGACGCCGAGGTGGCCCTGCGGCTGTGCGACTTCGCCGAGGCCGACTTCAACCGCAAGGCCGACCAGCCCAGCCGCATCGTGGAGGCGCTGGCCACTCCCGAGCGCAGGGAGACATGGAAGAAGCTGGATATCTTTCCCGGGGGCGTCTACGGCGAGATGCTCAGGGTGACCTCCTCCTGCCTCACCAACGTGGACGGCTACTACCAGAGCTTGGCGCTGAAGGCCATGCGCATGGGCATCGCCATGGCCTATCAGAGCCAGATCGTCAACGAATACTGCCAGGACATCCTCTTCGGCATCCCGCGCCCCCACCCCATGCGCGTGGACCTCGGGGTGCTGGATCCCGACTACGTCAACGCGCTCCCCAACGGGCACGAACCCTTCCTGGGCTTCGCCATGGTGCAGCTGGCCCGCAGGCCGGAGTGGCAGGAGAAGGCGAGGGCCGCGGGGGCCAAGGGGCTGCGGGTGATCGCCAACATCGAGACCGGGCAGGAGATGATCCAGCGCTGGGAGTCCGACGACGTCTTCTACGGCTTCACCGGCAACTGGATCATGCAGGAGGCGGTGCTCGCCTCGGGTTGCGTGGACCTCTTCGCCTGCGACATGAACTGCTCCATGCCCATCGACCCCGCCTACGCAGAGCGTTACCGGTTCAAGCTCATCCCCGTGAGCGACCTGGTGGCCTTCGAGGGGGTGACCGACCGCCTCGACTACGTGCCCGAGGAGGCCGAGCGGCAGGCCGCCAAGCTCTTAGAGATGGCCATCGCCAACTTCAAGGAGCGGCGCGCCTCCGTGGAGCCCCTGGCTGGCCTGCCACAGGGCGAGGCGGTGGTGGGGTTCTCCACCGAGAGCATCCTGGAGGCTCTGGGCGGGAGCCTGGACCCCCTCCTCGGCGCGGTGAAGTCGGGGGCCATCCGGGGCATCGCGGGGCTGGTGTCCTGCACCACCCTCCGGGACAGCGGTCAGGACGTGCACAGCGTGGCGGTGGCCAAAGAGCTCATCGCGCGGGACATCCTCATCCTCTCCATGGGCTGCGGCAACGGCGCCATGCAGGTGGCCGGCCTCTGCCTGCCCGAGGCGGCGCGGATGGCGGGCGAAGGCCTGCGAGGGGTGTGCGAGAAGCTGGGGGTGCCGCCGGTGCTCTCCTACGGCACCTGCACCGACACCGGGCGCATCGCCGACCTGCTCGCCGCGGTCTCGAGCGCCCTGGGAGACGTGCCCATCCCCGACCTGCCGGTGGTGGCCGCGGCCCCCGAGTACATGGAGCAGAAGGCGACCATGGACGCCGTCTTCGCCTTGGCGTTGGGCCTCTACACCTACGTCAACCCGGTGCCCACGGTAACCGGGGGGCCGAAGCTGGTCAAGCTGCTCACCGAGGACTGCGCCGAGGTGACCGGCGGGGTGTTACACCTGGAGAAGGACGCGGCCGAGGCGGCCGAGAACATGCTCGCCCACATCGAGTCCAAGCGCCGAATGCTCGGCCTCTGAAGAATGGGGGTCAGGTCTTGAACATGTGATTACTTACCAATATATGGATACATTCTCAAGATTCAAGACCTGCTCTGAAAACAGCTTTCAATAAACAATATATAGTTATAGTGCCTTGGTGGCGAAGGGTGATCTTCATCCTCGGTGGTGTCGCGTCCGCGCGACATGAACGACTGACCCCTTGAATGCAACGCCGGGCGCCACTGCGGTGCCCGGCTCCGTGCGCGCTCAGGACAGGGGCTTGGGCGATCTCTTCGCGCGGCCCGCCCTGTTCCTCAGAAAGGGTTGGATCTTGCGGATGATATACGTCGCCTCCATCCAGCCAAGATATCTCGCGGCCGTCTTGGCCTCCAGACGCGCGTCCCGCACTAGGCCGGCGATGTTGAGGAGCTGCGCGGTGCGCATAGCGGCCAGCTTCATCAGGTCCTTGAAACCGAGTATGTTCTCGACGCCGGCGACATCGCGCAGGTATCTCTCCAGGTTTACGACATCATATGTCCTAGATATAGAATAATGCGCCCTTGTTTAAACCCCAGTGATGCGCATGTCCCCTTGCAGGCAGCCCCGGTGCCGGACACCGCTATAATACCCCGGGCCGTACCGTCTCGGCAGGCACTCTCCGAGTTGAAAAGGGAGCAGGCAGCCCGACCGCCATGGTAAACCGGGCAAATCGATGTTGTAAGGTTTCTTCAGGTGCTCTCCGGGTTGAAACAGATCGAGGGACCAACCTGCCGTCCCGATAAACCGGACGGATTCGATGAACGGCAAGAGGTGACGGCTTTCTGGTATCCTTACCTTTGACCCATGAGAGCGAGGGAAAGGGAGAAAGCCGTGTCGGGTAAGGAAGACTACGCGAGGCTGCGGGAGCTGCTGCACGGTATGCCGGGGGGATTCCCCGCCACCGAGAGCGGGGTGGAGATGCGCATCCTCGCGAAGCTCTTCTCCCCCGAGGACGCGGAGACGGCCGTGTGCCTCGAGCGAGAGCCGCTCCCTCCTTCCGAGATCGCGCGCCGGCTGGGGACAGGCGAGGCGGAGGCGGCGGAGAGGCTCGCCTCCATGGCCTCCCGGGGCCTGATCTACCGGGAGGGAGAGGTAGGAGAGGCCCGCTACCGGCTGGAGCAGTTCATCGTGGGCATCTACGAGTACAACCTCGGCTCCATGGACCGCGAGCTGGCGGAGATGGTCGAGGAGTACATACCCCATATCGGTCTGGCCATGGCCGGGGCCGAGACCCTGCAGACGCGCTTCGTGCCCGTGGGCTCGGCGGTGGAGGTCGGCCACGCCGTGGCCACCCACGACCACATCCGGGAGCTGGTGCGCGGGCACGATACCCTCGGGGTCAAGGAATGCATCTGCCGCAAGCAGCAGCGCTTGCTGGGCCGTGGATGCCATAACCCCCCGGAGATATGCCTCATGTTCGGGGACTTCGCCCGCTACCATCTGGAGAACGGCTGGCCGGGCCGCCGCATCGACGTGGGCGAGGCACTGCGCCTGCTTGACCGCTCGGAGGAACTGGGGCTGGTGCTCCTGGCCGAGAATGCCCGCGATATCAGGTTCGTCTGTTCCTGCTGCACCTGCTGCTGCTCGGGTCTGAGGATCATGAAGGCTCTCCCCAACCCGGGAGAGATCCTGCACTCCAACTACCGTCCCCTGCTCGACGAGCGCCCGTGCGACGGCTGCGGCGCATGCGTGGAGCGCTGTCCCATGGAAGCTGTGACCGTGGACAGCGGATCAGCGGCCATCGAACTCAAGAGGTGCATCGGCTGCGGGCTGTGCGTCGCGAGCTGCCCGCGAGGGGCCATTTCCCTGGCACAGAGGGAGGATTTCAAGGCGCCTCCCCCGGACACGCGGGAGACCATGCGCCGCATCCTCGTCGAGCGTGGGATTATCTGAGGGGTCCTGCAGCGCCTCCCGGCCGCGATACTCCCGTGCCCGCCGCCCCGAGAGGGAAGCCCGTCGGTACGCCACCGAAAATATATGGAGCCCCTGGCCGGAATCGAACCGGCGACACATGGATTAGGAATCCATTGCTCTGTCCGCTGAGCTACAGGGGCCCGTGCGCGGGGGCGTTGAACGCCGCCCACGCCAAGAATTATAGCCCGCGACCCGGGCCCCTTCAATTCCGTAACCTCCAGGCCTTGGCCGCCGCGGCGTGTGCACCGCCGGCACATGCATCGACAGAGCGAGGGCAGGGATCCGATCTTAGACGGCCTATGGTCCTGGCATCGATCCAGCCAGGGCATATGCATCAACAGAGCGGCGGCAGGGATGCGGAGGCCCGGGCGGGAGCTCCACGGGCGATTCCTGCGTTGACCGCAGGGGGTTCCCACCGACGGCATACCGGGAACGAACGAGGCCCGGGCGACCATGCCGAACACATGTTTATCGCACGCTCCTAGCACCATGGCAACATGCTCGCTGGCGACGCATGGCTGCATGGCTGCATATCGGATAGGATCTGAGGTAGGGTGGTAGTGCCCGTGCGGCCGGCAATCCTGTTGCGCAGAGGATCGCCTTCTCCGGTGATGGCCGGAGACGCACGAGGGGCTGCATGCGAATACCTCGGACAGGAGGACATCGGCCCGTAGGGACGGTTGGCCGGCTCGATGGTCCCCGGCAGGAAAGGGGGTGCTCAAGGCAGAAAGGACGGGTATTCGCATGTTCGCGATCATCCTGCTGATCGCCTCCCTTGCGGCGGTGCCGGAAAGGACGGAGGAACCGGGATACACCGACAAGGCATGTGATTCCCGTGCATCCGCCTTTCCCGCACTGAGGGCGTGCGCGCGCCCGCATGCGCGCGATGGCATGCCGGAGCGGGGCCCGTTTCCGGGGAGGGGCGTCATCGTAAGGCGGAGGTATGGAGCATCTTCTCGGCAAGCTGCTCTTGACCAAAAAATCCCGGAGGTCGTCCTGTCATCCCGCAGGACCGGGCCGATTCGAGAAGAGCGGTGGATGGTGGACATCCGGGGACGCAGTCCATGCTACTCCTTGCGAGACCGGTCTCCCGGAAGACCTTTGCCTGGTGGATGGTGAACCTCCATGGACGCGATCCATGCTATATTAATAACGGCACCTGGATGATCGCGCCGCGGTCACGAAGGCCGGGGCGGTTGGCATATCGTCAGCGCGCCACGAAGGCACGGCGGCGAGAAACCGCGGAGATCTCGTGGCGTTTGCGTTATCGTCGCTCGGGAATAATAGGCACGCGGCCACGAAGGCCGGGGCGTAACCGGCGCGGGGAGCCACGGAGGCTCTGGCGACGCGAAGTCGCTTGCTACCGTGGTTTTTCTTTTGCCCCGCGAGGAGCAGCGGGAGGTCAGAACAGATGCATATTCCGGACGGCTTCCTCAACACCGGCGTGAGCGTGGTCACCGGGGTGGCGGCGGCGGGGGCCGTGGGCTACGGGCTGCACAAAGCCCGTGAGGAGCTCGACGAGAGGTCCGTGCCCATGCTGGCGCTCTGCGCCGCCTTCATCTTCGCGGCCCAGATGCTCAACTTCCCCATCGCGGGAGGGACCAGCGGACACTTCCTGGGAGGCGCCCTGGCGGCGGTGCTGCTCGGGCCGTGGCTGGGAGGGCTGGTCATAGCCCTGGTGCTGCTGGTGCAGTGCCTGGGGTTCGCGGACGGCGGACTCACGGCCCTGGGCGCCAACATCTTCAACATGGCCCTCATCGGAACCATCCTCATCTACTACGTCTTTTACGGTTTGAAATCCCTGCTCCCCAGGGGAAGGACCTATTTTCTGGCCGCCACCGGGTTCTCGGCGTGGCTGTCGGTGGTCCTCGCATCTGGAGCATGCGCCATCCAGCTGGCCATCTCCGGTACCTCGCCCCTGAGCGTGGCTCTCCCCGCCATGCTGGGCATCCACGCCCTCATCGGCATCGTGGAGGGAGCGATAACCGTGCTCGTGGTCGGAGTGGTGCTGGCGGTGCGGCCCGACCTCGTGAGGACGCACGATTACCGGCCCGTTGCGGCAAGCTACAGCGAAGCGGAGGTGAGCCGGTGATGAAAGCACGCGACAAGAGCATCCTCGTTTTCACCCTTGCGGGTCTGGCGCTGGCGGTGGCCCTGGCGCTCATCGTGTCCCCCTGGGCCTCATCCTCTCCGGACGGTCTGGAGAAGGTCGCCGAGGACAAGGGGTTCCTGGAGAAGGCCGAGGAGACCGACCCGGCGTGGGAGGGCGCTCCCATCCCGGATTACGCCTTTCCCGGCTTCACGCAAAAGTCGGTGGACGAGGAGACCGGCGAGGTGGTCGAGGAACCCACCCGGCTCGCCACCGCGCTGGCCGGCCTGGTGGGCACGGTGGGCATCTTCCTCCTCGCCTGGGGGCTTGCCCTGGCGCTGAAGAAGAAGGGCGGAGCGGGAGCGCGGAGCGTCGGCGGTCCCGCCCTGGAATGAGCTTGCATGGAGACGAGGCCCTGAACGCCGTGGCCGGCACAAGGGGCGTCGGTAAAAGGACAACGGGGTGGTAGGCGCCGCGTGAAACACGTTTTCCTTGACGAGTACAGCGACCTGCGCAGTCCCGTCCACCGGCTCGACCCCCGGGCCAAGCTGGTGGGCTTCATCGCGCTCATCGTCATCTGCGTCTCCACCCCTCCCGACCGCTACGCCGCCTTCGCTGCCTACCTGGGTCTGGAGCTGGCCCTGGTGGCGCTCTCTCGCCTGCCCTGGAGGCACGTGCTCAAGCGCGCCCTCGTCGTGCTCCCCTTCATCCTGGTGGTGGCCCTTTTCCTCCCCTTCTTCAGCAGGGGAGGCGGCAGCTACAACCTGGGGCCCCTCACCGTCTCCGCCCACGGCCTGCTGGTGCTGTGGAACGTGGCCGCCAAATCCACGGTGAGCGTGTTGGCGGTGATCCTGCTCTCCTCCACCACCCCCTTTCCGGACCTCATTAAGGGAATGGAGAGACTCAAGGTCCCGTCCCTTATCACCGCCACCCTCAGCTTCATGTACCGCTACGTCTTCGTGCTCATGGACGAGCTGCAGCGCATGCGGCGCGCCCGCGACTCGCGGGGCTGGAGCGGGAGGTGGTTCTGGCAGTCCAGGGTCATAGGACATATGATCGCCGCCCTCTTCCTGCGTTCCTATGAGCGGGGAGAGAGGGTTTACGCCGCCATGCTCGCGAGGGGATACGACGGGAAAACGCGCACCGTCTATCTTTACGCCCTCGGGGCCATGGAGGTCGGCTTCGTATCCATGCTGGTGCTCTTCCCCCTGGGGGCGAGACTGATATCATAGGGGGCGGCACGGGGAGGTCCGCAAGCGACGCGCCTGCCGTCGGCCCGCTTGGATGACGGCACGGCAGCGATAGGGCCGGGCCGGGGCGGGGAAGAATGATGCCGGGCGGTCGCGGGCGGACGGGACCCCGGCCGGGCCGGTCCACACGGCACCGGGAGACGGAGAAGGAGACGGCAAGATGCATCACCGACCGGCGGTGGAGATAACGAACCTGCGCTACTCCTACCCCGACGGCACGGTGGCCTTACGGGGAGTGGACCTGCTCATCGAGGAAGGCGAATCGGTGGGCATCGTGGGTCCAAACGGGGCGGGGAAATCCACCCTCCTGTTGCACCTCAACGGCATCCTGGTCGGGGAGGGCGAGGTGCGCATCTTCGGCCTGCCGGTGGAGAAGAAGAACCTGCGGGAGATCAGGCGCCGGGTCGGTCTGGTCTTCCAGGACCCCGACGACCAGCTCTTCTCCCCCACCGTGTTCGACGACGTGGCCTTCGGCCCCATGAACATGGGGCTCTCGAAGGAAGAGGTGGCGGCGGCCGTCTCCCGGGCACTGGAAGAGGTGGGCATCGCGGGCATGGAGAGGCGTTCCGCCTACCACCTGAGCTACGGCCAGAAAAAACGCGCCGCCATCGCCACCGTGCTCTCCATGAACCCCGACCTCCTGGTGCTGGATGAGCCCTCCAGTAACCTGGACCCCCGGGCGCGCAACGAGTTCTCGCAGCTCCTGCAGGGGATGAGGATCACCAAGATCCTGGTCACCCACGACCTTCCCTTCGTCTTCGAGAACTGCGAGCGCGTGGTGGTGATGAGCAAGGGGATGATCATGGCGGACGGCGACGCCTTTTCCGTCTTCTCCGACGAAACCCTGCTCGCAGAGTACGGGCTGGAGCTGCCGTACGGGTTCTATCCCGTGCCGCGGGGGAAGGAAAGCGAGGCGGGGCGGCGCGAGGCGGAGGGGTAAGACGGACAGAGGCCGCGCGGGCATCGGCGCCGCGGGAAAGGGCCGGGCGGTCTGCTCGAGGCGGCCTTTTCGGCCCGGAACCCTGCCCTCAAGGCCTTTTAAGAAGGGGTCCCCGCGCCCGCGGCACGGGTCAGGTGGTCTTCTCGTATTCCGCGAGCTTCCCCAGAAGCCGCTTGATCTCCGCCTTGCAGCGCTTGACCTCCTCGACCTTGGCTTCCGCATCGTCGGTATGGGGGTTGAACCTGCAAAAACCGAACTCGAACTCCGTACCGGTGAGGTCCCTGAGCCTTTCCGCCAGCTCGTTCAGCTTCTGCTCGTAATAACGCATCTCCTCGTCGAGAACCTCGAGCATGGGGTCTTCCACCGCCGCCTCCTTGTCCGTTCCGCTCCCGGGCGGACGCAGCTTGGTCATGCTCCCCGCCGAGCGGAGAGGGAAAGCCCGGGCCGCCGCCGCGGGTCCCGTCTTTCAAGACCACCATAGAACAACCTCCGGGCGCCGTCAAAGGGGTGGTGTACCGTCTTCGGCCGCCATGAAACAGGGCGTTCCGACCGGACTTGTCGACACGGCGGGATCGTACCCACTCCACGGTTGATCACCATATTCATCCATGTCGCACGGATGAGTAACCGTTCGCAGTATGGAGCCCTTCCCGGAGAAACGATGCCCTCTCCCCGCGCCGCGGTGCGCTTTCGAGCGCGGGGCGGGTGGCGCGGGCGAGGCCCGCTCATAACCGCGCCTCGTTCAGCGCAGCAGGTGCAGGTTGCCGATGTGCACCCGCGTGAGCCCGGCTGCGCGTGCGGCGGCCAGGCATTCCTCCGCCTGGCGGCGGCCCGTCACCGGCAGGTCGCGCATGGCGTGCTGGGGGTGGAATGCCAGCAGGGAGTAGGGTATGTCCCGGTCCAGCCCCGCGATGAAGGCGGCGATGCGCCCCACCTCGTCGGCCTCCACATATCCCGGCACCATGAGGGTGCTCGCGACCAGGGGCGGGGGATGCGGGCGTTCCCGCACGCGCGAGGCGGCAGCGGCGAAATTCTCCAGGGTCCTGCGGTTGGACGCCCCGCACAGGGCGCGGTGCAGCGAGGGGTCGAAGGCCTTGAGGTCGAACTTGACGCAGCCCCCGCTGGCCAGGCTCATGTCCATGGCCCGGCGCAGGAAGGCGGGGTGCATGGAGCCGTTGGTCTCCCAGCAGATGTGCACCTCCCCCCGCCTGCGGTCGAGGATGAGCTCCGAGGCGCGGAGGGCGAAGGGCATCTGGGCGGAGGGATCGCCCCCGAACCAGCAGACACAGCCCGTGGTCTCGTCGGCCGCGTCCGCCAGGTCCCGCGGCGCGTGTGCGGGAGCCAGGCAGGCCGTGAGCATGCGGTACTGCGCGTTCTGGCAGAACAGGCAGTCGAAGGTGCAGGCCCCGAGGAAGACCGCGAGGTTGTTCCTGCCCCTGTCGCCGTTCCCCGCACACACCCAGTCCGCCACGCAGTTGGTCGGCAGGGGATCGTGATAGTATTCGACCACCCCGCTCCGCGCCGTCCCCGCGAGGTGGGCTATCCTGCCATTCCTTACCAGGCGCAGCCCACAGTATCCCCTCTCCCCTTCCCACATCGCGCAGGCGTTCCCGCACATGTGGCACGACGCTCCCCCGGGGGAGACGGGGGGAAGCGCGGGCATCCCGAAGGCGGCACGCGCGCCCGCGTGCGCCCGCTCTATCATCTCCTCGACGGCCTCGCCGCCGGCGCGCGCGCAGTCGGCACACATCCCCAGGGCTCCCGCCACGGGACGGTTTCCCTCTCCGCAGAGCGGACAGCCCTTCATCCCGCCCATCCTCTCCGCTCACCGTTGACCATGACACCCCTCATGACCGCTTCATATCCCCGGCGAAGGGGTGAAGTCAAGGGGGCAGGTTGCCATGCGCGGCGGCGTAATGCCCGGACCTCCTCACCCAGTGCGGCGGCGAGAGCGGGCAGCCTGGCGGGGTTATCAGGTCATATCCGTGGGACCGCGAGAAGGCGCCCTCCCGTGTTGCCATGCGCGGCGGCGGGATGCCCGGACCCCCTCACCCGGTGCGGCGGCGAGAGCGGGCAGCCTGGCGGGGTTATCAGGTCATATCCGTGGGACCGCGAGAAGGCGCCCTCCCTTACTCCGAAGCGCAGCGGCGGGAAGAGATATCCTCGAAGACACCTTGAGTGGCCCCTATGCTCGCCGCTCCGGCCTTTCGGGCCGCCGCGCGCACCTCTATACTGGTTGAAGGGCGACGGCATCGCCGTCGGGGCGGAGCCCGCGATGTCGGAGAGGGGTCAAACGGGTCAGCCTGTGCTGATGGGCGGCGGCATCGCTGAAGGGGGCGGCTCAGGTCACGCGGAGGAGAAGGCGGAAAGGCGCGGGTGATGGGATCACGCATACCGAGCGAAGCCCGGGAGGATACGGCCTCGCGGGCGGGCCAGGCGGCAAAGTGGGCCTTTGTGATCATCCTGGCCGCAACGGCGGGCACGGTGGGGTTGCTGCAGCTCTTCCGCACCCATCCGGCCCAGAAAGCCGTGGGGGAGTTCTTCGCCCGCCTGCAGGAGGGGGACCTGGAGGGCTGCCTGGAGCTGGTGGACCCCCGGGGCCAGCTGGGCTCCCTCTGGGAGGAGGATACCGCCGGCGTGCGGGACACCGTGGGCTCCCTACTCTCGCGCTACCGCCTGCAGTTCTCCGACCTCTCCTTTTCCACGCGGGCGGAGAGAGACGCCGCGGAGGTCGCGCTGAAGGGAGGGCGTGTTTCTCTTTACCCGCGCGGCGGGGAGGGGCCGCCGGACCTCTCCTTCGACCTGGAGGGCTCGGACCTCGTCTTCTATGTGGAGAGGAGAGAGGGGGAGTGGATGATCGAAGGGATCAACTACGACGTGGCGGAGCTGCTCGCAGAGGGAAAGGAGCTCCTGCCCCTGCCCCTGCCGTGATGATGACCACAGGCGGGTTCGCGAGGGGGAGGGCGCATCCTGCCCCGCGCCGCGGGCCCCGCGGGTCCACGAAGCCGAGAAAGCGGCGGCATCAACTTGCCGCCCGCAGCGAGGAGGTGGAGGTGTCCGGAAAGACCGTCATATCCGCGCGGCGTTGTCCACTCCGATGTCCACCCGTGTCAGCAAAGGGGTAGGGGTGTCCGGGAAGCCTGCTCTATCCGGTCACGTCCCGGCGGCGCGGGGCCGTGACGCGGTGGCGGGGTTCTGCCTCGTCTTGCTGCTGCTGTCGCTCGCCGTGCATGGCTACGGCTGTTCTTCATCCACGCCGGAACGTGCGGTGTGGGATTTCGTGGCCGCCCGCATGGCGGGAAACGACCGCCGCGCCGCGGAGCTTACCGTAGAGGGCGACCTGGGAGAATATCCCGGGGGAGAACCGTACCTGGGAGGCTCGGGATTCTCCTACCGCGTGAGTGAGGTGCAGGTGGAGGGGGACGGCGCCCGGGTAACGGTGGCCTTCCGCTGGGACGACCAGGAGGTGGAGGTGCCCTACGTGACGCGTCGCGTGGGGTCCAGGTGGAAGGTGTCCCTGGAGGAGACGCTCGAGGGCTGGCTCCCCTCCCCCCGGGTCGAAGATGAGTCCCGGGGCGACTGATCGGCCCTCTTCCATCACGGCCTGATGGCCCCGCGGACGGCGATATCGCAGCTCAAGTCAAAATGCCGTTGGCGCACCACGTTCGGAGATGTCCCTGAAAAGGGATGAGGGTTGCCGCCGTGTACGGAAAGGCTGGCCTGCCGCCCCCGCATCTCGCATCACGGGCCGGCGGCTTTCCCAAACCTCCCGCGGCCCCTGACCCTTCAGGAAGACCTTCCCGCCCCGCTCCTCCCGTACTTCTTGGCCGCCGGGCGGGGTTTCTTCTTCGCCGCTTTCGCCGCCTTCGTCGCCCTCTTGGAGGCTGCCTTCTTGAGGGCGGGTTTCACCTTCTTCCTCGCGGCCGGCTTCGTCGCCGTCGCCGTTCCCGCCGACTTCCCGTGTTTGGCCGCCCTTCTGCCGTCGGGGTAGAGGGCGGCCTTGAAGACCTCCTCGATGTGGGACACGGGGATGAACTTGAGGTCCTTGCGGATAAAGGAGGGTATCTCCTCCAGGTATTTCTCGTTCTCCTCCGGGATGACGATCTTCTTCACCCCCGCGCGGTGGGCGGCGAGCACCTTCTCCTTCAGCCCCCCTATGGGGAGGACCTTGCCCCGCAGGGTTATCTCGCCCGTCATGCCCACTTCCTTTCGCACCTTGCGCCCGGTCACCGAGGACATCAAGGCGGTGGCCATGGTGACCCCGGCGCTGGGGCCGTCCTTGGGGATGGCGCCTGCCGGCACGTGCACGTGCATGTCATGCTTGCGGAAGAACTCGGGGTCCACCCCGTAATCCTCCGCCACGCTGCGGCAGTAGGTCAGCGCCGCCCGGGCGGACTCCTGCATCACGTCGCCCAGCTTGCCGGTGAGGATGAGGTTGCCCTCGCCCGGCATGACCTGGCACTCCACGAAGAGCACATCCCCGCCGGATTCCGTCCAGGCCAGCCCCGTGGCCACCCCCACCTCGTCCTCCTCCTCCAGCACCTCGAAGCGGTATTTGGTGGGGCCCAGGAGCTCGTGCAGTTCCTTATCGGTGACCTTCCTGCTCTTGCGCTTGCCCGCGGCGATGTCCCTTGCCACCTTGCGGCAGATGGTCGCCAGCTCCCGCTCCAGGTTGCGCACCCCCGCCTCGCGCGTGTAGTTGCGGATCACCGCGCGCAGCGCCTCCTCCGTAACCGTGATCTGGCTCTTCTTCAGCCCGTGGGCCTCCAGCTGCCGGGGCAGGAGGTGGTCCTTCGCGATGTGCAGCTTCTCCACCTCGGTGTAGCCGGGCAGTTCCAGCACCTCCATGCGGTCGAGGAGGGCGGGATGTATGGGTATGGGCGTGTTGGCGGTGGTGATGAACATCACCTTCGAGAGGTCGAAGTCCACGTCCAGATAGTGGTCGGAGAAGGAGTGGTTCTGCTCGGGGTCCAGAACCTCCAGGAGGGCCGACGCGGGGTCGCCCCGGAAGTCGGCCCCGATCTTGTCCACCTCGTCGAGCATGAACACGGGATTGTTGGAACCCGCCCTCTGGATGCCCCGGATGATGCGGCCGGGCAGGGCGCCGATGTAGGTGCGGCGGTGCCCTCTGATCTCCGCCTCGTCGTGCATGCCCCCCAGGGATATGCGCACGAACTTGCGCCCCAGGGCGCGGGCGATGGACTGGCCGAGGGAGGTCTTGCCCACCCCGGGCGGCCCCACGAAACAGAGGATGGGGCCCTTCATGTCCTCCTTCAGCTTGCGCACCGCCAGGTACTCGATGATGCGGTCCTTGACCTTGTCCAGGTCGTAATGGTCCTCGTCGAGGACCTGGCGTGCGCGCTTGATGTCCAGGTTGTCCTCGGTGCTCACGTTCCAGGGCAGGCTGGTAAGCCATTCCAGGTAGGTGCGGGCCACGGTGTATTCCGCCGCGGCCACGGGCATCTTGGAGAGCCGGTCAAGCTCGCGTTCCGCCTCCTTGCGCGCCGCCTCCGGCATCCCGCTCTGCTCTATCTTCTCCCGGAACTCGTTGATCTCCATGGTGCGCTCGTCGAACTCACCCAGTTCCTTCTGGATGGCCTTGAGCTGTTCGCGAAGGAAGTATTCGCGCTGGCTCTTGGACATCTCCGTCTGCACCTCGGACTGGATCTTGGAGCCGATCTCCAGGATCTCGATCTCCTTGTTGAGGAACACGGTGAGCTTTTCCAGGCGCACCTTAACGTCCAACGCTTCCAGCAGCTCCTGCTTCTCCTCCAGGCTGATGTTGATGTTGGAGGCGATGAAGTCGGCCAGGTTGTTGGGCTCGCCGATGTTCATGGCGGCGATGAAGATCTCGTTGGGGAGGTAGGGCGCCAGGGAGACCATCTTCTTGAACTGGGTGAGCACGTTGCGCGCCAGACCCTCGAGTTCCACCGACTCCTCGATGACCTCCCTCACCTTCTCCACCCTCGCCTTGAGGTAGGGCTGCCGCTGCACGTACTCCACCAGGCGGATGCGCTGCACCCCCTGGACGAAGAGCTGCATGGAGCCGTCGGGGAGCTTGAGCATGCGGATGATGGCGGCGGCAGTGCCGATGTCGTATATCTGCTCCGGCTGGGGGGTCTCGACCTCCTCCCTGCTGGCCACCGCCGCCACCAGGCGGTCGGCGGTGAGGGCGTCGTCTATGAGCCTGACGTATTCCTCCCTGGTGATGAGCAGGGGGACGATGATGTGCGGATAGATGACCGTGTCCTTCAGCGGCAGCACGGGCAGCACCTCGGGGATGTACGGCTCCGCCATGCCCATGGGAAAACTGTTGTCCGGCAAGGTCTACCTCCTGTTGTCGTGATCGGAGACCGCTCTACTCGCTGCGGATGTCCACGCCCCGCAGCCGGTTGCGCTTCAGCTTGGGCAGGGTGATCTCCAGGAAACCGCGACGGTAAATGGCGCGGGTGGCGTCGGCGTCGATGTCCACCGGGAGCTCGAGCTTCCTCTCGAACTCGCCGTAGTTGATCTCCAGCATGTGGGCGGTGCTCATGTCCTGGGGCTTGAACTGCCGACGCTTTCCCCTCACGGTGAGTACCCTGCCGTGCAGCACCACCTCCACCTCCGCCTCGTCCACCCAGGCCAGCTCCAGGACCACCGTGAAGTGGTCAGGGCACTCATAGACGTCGCAGAGCGGTTTCCACGCCTTCTCGAAGACCGCGGAGGGCTTTTTCCAGCGCGGCATGTGGCTGAAAAAGCGCTCCATCTCGCTGCGCATGTTCAGCAGCTCGTCGATCTCGTCTCCATCCCAGAAAGCCTCAGTCAAGACACAACCTCCTTATGCGGCACACATGCCCTAAACTTTTTAATTATACCCAAATCTCCGCCTGCCGAACCCCGAGGGGGATGAGCCGCGCGCCGGGCTCGGGAATACGCCTCCGCCCGCGATGCGTGTCGCCCGCCCTCGGCGACAGCAGCCCGGCCCGGGAAAGGGCATCCCGGGGCGGCCCTCGGCGGCGAGCCGCGGGGTAGCCAAGACCTTCCCGATGGCGGCGAGCACGAGGAGAACGGGGTGTCCTTCCCCCGTCATGCGGCGCATGGCGGCGGGGAGTTGGCGGAGACCTGAAGCCCCTTTTGCCTGCAAACACCGCTGAGGGAACAGGGAGTCGGTGGGATACCTGGGGCGATGAAGTGAGGAAATATTAACCGGCTTTAGCGGGGTCGGGCGGCGGCCGCCGGGATGACGGTGCGAAGCATGCCATCATCGCGACATGAGGTCGACCCTTGCGTCTCGAAGAGTCCGACCCGCGTCCACGGCATCGGGCTTCCCGCTGCTCCCAACGGGGACGCCCGGTTCCCCCCACGCCGGGGGCGGGCGAGGCCTCAGGGCGACGGGGCGGAAAAATCCATGTCGCGGGCCTTGAGCATCTGCTCCGCGAGGGCTTCCCGCAGCTCCCAACGGGGACGCCCGGTTACCCCCACGCCGGGGGCCGGCGAGGCCTCAGGGCGACGGGGCGGAAAAATCCATGTCGCGGGCCTTGAGCATCTGCTCCGCGAGGGCTTCCCGCAGCTCCCTCCCGATGTAGCCGTCATGGGCATGATAGGGGGCGAGGCTCCAGGTGCCCTGCTCGCCTCCCCACACCGCCTTCCCGGGCGAGAGCTCCCCGTCCATGGCCTCCCTTACCGCCTCGAAGATCGCGTTGTCGTCGCGGAACACCAGGGAGGTGAGGACGTGCCCAGGCGATTCTCCTGAGCGGTCGGGGCCCGAAAGGATGACCAGCACCCCCTTCTCGGCGGCCACCTTCAGGACCTCGGTGTTGAAATCGCCGGGGGAGCAGAAGATCACGTCCGCTCCCTTCTTGATCGCCTCCTCGGCCAGGGCTCTCGCCGCCTTCGTATCATCCCCGCGCTCTAGGTAATAGTCGAGGTAGTCAGCATTGGTCGCCCCCGCCTTCACGCCGCGGTCGAACCCTCTGGTAAAGTATGACAGCAGGGGATAGTCGCGGGAGCCGATGAAAGCGACCAGGGGCTTGGCGTTGGTGAGGGGGTGGCTGCCGCGCGCGCTCAGCCAGGCCGCAAGGTAGCCACAGAGGTACGTACCTTCCTCCACCCGGTAGCGCACCACGGTCACCTCGCCCTCTCCCGTCACGGGCTCGGAAGGCTCGAAGTCCAGTGCCACCACCGCGCCCCCCCAAACCTGCGGCCGCGCCTCCAGCACTGCCCGGGAGGAGGAGCCCAGCGATATCACCAGGTCGTAGGGCTCGCCCTCCGCGTCGAAGAGGTAACCCAGGTCCCCCCCCTCCTCCGGAAGGATGAAATCGACGCCGGCGCCCAGCACGCCCTCCGCCCTGCGCGCTCCGTACTCGGCGATAAGGTTGCGCCCCTCCTCCCAGCCGCCGGCGGGGAATCCCACCACCGCCACGCGGAATCCGGGCTCCGGCCGGGAACATGAGCTGGCGGCCAGCGCGGCCGTTAAGATGAGAAGGCAGGCGAACGCCGCCCGGCCCAGACGCTCCAGCGCCGCCCTCATGAGGATTCCTTATATATATGAAGGACGCGTTCCGTTGCTCGCATTTGGCGTTTATTATACCAGCATCCGCGCGTCATCCGGCACCGCCGCCCGGGCCGTCCACGGCGGCGCCCGGCGAGGTCTGCCGGCGCTCGCGGGTCAGGGCGACGAGGAGGATGCCCGCGGCGACCAGCAGCGAGGCCGCCAGCAGCCGGTAGGATACCGGCTCTCCCAGGAAGAGATGGGCACAGAGCAACGCCAGCACCGGCTTGAGATAGAACAGGCTCGCTCCCCGCGAGGCGGGCACCCGGCGCAGGCCCTCGAAATAGAGGAGGTAGCCCAGGCCCACGGTCACCGCCCCCAGATAGAGCAGCCACCACCAAGCGAGGGCTCCGTACGAGGCCATCTCTCCCCAGCCTCCCGTCACGGTGAGCAGCGCGGCGAGCAGAAAGGAGCCCGCCGCCATGGTGAGGAAGGAGACGGCGAGGCCGCCGAAGCGCTCCGAGTACCTCTTGCCGTAAACGCTGTAGACGGACCAGGTTAGGGCGGAGCCCAGGACCATCATCCCGCCCAGGAAATCCCCCCGCGCGAAGAGGCCCGCGAAATGAAAATCGGTGACCGCGGCGAACGCTCCCAGCAGGCCTAGAAGCACCCCCAGCCAACCCGCTGCCCCCAGCCTCTCTCGCAGCGCCAACGCCGCCACCAGGGCCGTGAACACCGGGTTCATGGAGAAGATGACCGCCGCCACGGAAGCGCTGGTCCTGTCTATGCCCTCGTGCAGGAGGAAAAAGGTGAGGAAGACGCCCACCGCTCCCAGTGCCGCGATTCGCATACCGCTCTCGCGCAGAGCGGAGAGCACCAGGCGCTGCTGTCCGCGCAGGGGCAGGAGCAGGAACATGAACGCTGCACCGATGAGGAAACGCAGCGCCGCCACCTGGGTGGATCCGACGGGAGCTTGCCCCGCAGGCCCGGACTGGAGATATTTGGAAACCACCTCGATGGTGCTGAAGAGCACGATTGCTCCCGCCACCAGGAGATATCCTGCGCGCCTCATCTACACGCCCCCGTTCCGGCGCGCAGCCGGGACCGTGCGGGTGACGTCGTCGCGGCAGGCGGGGCGCATGGGCTCTCAGGGGCTGACGTAATCCTTGCCGATGACCAGGATGACATCGGCGTCATAGGTGATGGCCACGTCTTCGTCTTCCTCTATCACGTATGCCGCGTTGGGGTTGAGATCGCGAGCCACCACCCTCGCCTCCGCCTCGTGCCCGGAGGAATAATAGACCGTGGTGGCCTGGTAGGGGTTGACGGTGTTTCCAACGGTGATGTCGGCATAGCCCTTGTCCTTCAGCCTCTCGGCGACCTTCGAGGCCATGCCCTCCCAGCGTACGCCGTTGAGCACCGCCAGGTTGACGCGGGAGCGTTCCACCTCGGACTCGGGGATGTTCGTCGCCTTCTGCTCGTTCGCCGCCAGCTGTTCTTCGGGGGTCATGCTGCTGCAGTAGAGCTCGATGTTGCGGAAGATACGCGCGGTCTCCTGCTGGTCGAGGATATAATACCAGGGCTGGCCGGCCGCGGGCACGGGATCGTCTCCCGGCAGGGTCACGAACTCCACGTCCTCCACCCGCATACCCTGCAGCGCCTCGGCCAGGGTGAAGATGAGATCCGGCTCCAGGGTTGTGTCCAGGTATCTCACCGCCGCGTCAAGGATCCTCAGCAGGGACTGCAGGTCCTTTACCTCCACCACCTTCTTCATCATCGCCGAGAGGAACCTCTTCTGGTTCTCGATGCGGTCGAGGTCCCCCCGCGGCAGGTTGCGGCTGCGCACCAGGATGAGGGCGCTCTCGCCGTTGAGGAATACGTCCCCTTTGGGCAGGGTGCCCACCTTGGGGTCGAGGATGGGGTAGTCGAGGTGGAGCACCACTCCCCCCACGGCATCCACGATGTTCTTGAAGGCCTCGAAATCCACCTCCGCGTAGCCATTGATCTGCAGGCCCGAGATCTCCTCCACGACATCTATGGCCCCCGCGGGGCCCTTGAGGGAATGGGCGGCGTTTATCTTCTCCGTGCCGTATCCGGGGATGGTGACGCGGGTGTCGCGCGGTATGGAGACCAGCACCGCCTTCTTCTTCTCCACGTTGACCGAGGCGAGGATCATGACGTCCGAGCGCGTATATCCCTCTTCGCCGGGGACGCTGCCGCGGTCGATGCCGATGATAAGGACGTTCAGGTTCTTGGAAGGGTCGATCCATTTCTTGATGCGCTCGCTGACGCCCGGTGCCTGCTCCTCGGTGATGGTGGTCTCCTTCCAGCGCATCCTGAAATAATGCTTGCCCGCCCATATCTTCACCACGTCGAGGTTGAGGATGCCGACCACCAGGCCCCCCACCAGCAGCAGGCAGGCGAGCACCTTGATGACGGCCTGCCTCTTGCGGCGTTTCCTTATCTTCAGCCTTTCCTGTCTCTTCATTTGAAGGTTTGACGCCCTCCCGCCTCCGGCTGTTCCGAACGCGACATGCGTATCATCCGTATTATATAGGCATCGCGGCCGCGCGCGGAAACCACCCGCACCTTTCCGAGAAGGCGCAGAAGAGCTCCGCGGCTCACGGGCCGCGAGCCTTACGGCTTGAAGACCTTTCCATGACAAGGCCTCCGATGGAAAGCGCTGGTCCCGCGCGCCCTACCGTGGGTCCTCCAGGTCGAACTCCTCAGTTGCCAGCCCTTCCTCAAGGGAGCCGATGAGCTTCTCCACCCTGGAGCTCGCCTCCGCCAGCCGCTGCCTGGCCTCCCGGATGAGCCCCACCCCCTCCTCGAAGAGGCGCAGTCCCTCCTCCAGCTCCAGGTCCTCCTTCTCGAGAGTGGCGGTTATGCGCTCAAGCCTGTCCATCATCTCTTTGAAGGTCATCTCACCCATATCATCCTCACCCCGCGATCCCTCATCTCATCCTCGCTTATCCGTCATCCCGCAACGCCGCATATACGTCCGCGCCGCGGGGCAATGCCCAGGCGGCGCCCGCTCTCCAGCAGTACCCCGGCGCTCGCGCCCCTCGCCCACCTCGCGATCCGGTTTGCCGGTCCGCGGAACGCAGGTATCCCGGATGCCGGATTTGCCGGCTCCGCCGCCCCGTGCCCCGGCTCCAGGCCGCCCGCCATATTTTCCCCGCCGCTTCCATATGCCTCGCGGGGCACAAGGCCGGCGCGGCGCTCATCCCTCCGGCGATCTCTCCTCCGCGACCTCGGGCCTCACCTCCCTCACCTCGCCGCGTATGCGCCCGTGGTGCAGGCGGATATCCAGGCCGTCGCCGATCTCCACCGCCGCGCTGTCCGTGAGCGGCCTCGTCTCTCCTTCCCTGGTGACGATGGCGTAGCCACGGGAAAGCACCGCCAGTGGGCTGAGGTCGTCGAGGCGGGAGCCGACGAGGCGCAGTCTTCCCTCGGTGCGGGAGATCATGTCCACAGCCGCGGCCTTCAGTTCGCCGGCCCGCCGTGAGGGCTCCGTTTCCCGCCACCGCACCCAGGCACGCAAGGCGGCGGAGAGCTTGCGACATGCATCCTCGATCCTCGAGGGCAGGGCGCGGTACTCCCGCGGGAAGCGCGCCAGTGAGAGCGCCGCCGCCTCCACCGCGCGTTCCCTTCTCTCAAGACATGAGCGAGCCGACGAGATCAAGCCTTCCTCCGCCTCCGCGAGCCGCTGTGCCGCCTGGTTCACCAGCATGGCCGGGTCGGAGAAAGGGCGCCTGGTGAGCAGGGAACCCAGGCCGCGTTCCAGCCGGTGCAGCCCCCGCCTCAGGCCGGAGGCCAGGGCCAGCTCCCTCTGCCGGAGCAGGGCCAGCACCTCCTCCCGCGAGGGCACCACCGCCTCCGCCGCCCCCGTGGGCGTGCTGGCCCGGAAATCCGCCGCCAGGTCGCTCAGGGTGATGTCCGGCTCGTGCCCCACCCCGGTGACCACGGGGATGTGGGAGGCCCTTATGGCCCGCGCCACCTCCTCGCTGTTGAAGGGTTTGAGGTCCTCCAGGGAGCCGCCGCCCCGCGCCAGGATGAGCACCTCGGCGGCCTGGGCCCGGTTGAAGAGGTCGATGGCCCCCACGATGTCCCCGACCGCCTCGTCTCCCTGCACCCTTACCCCGCGGATGAGCAACCTCGTGCCCGGAAAGCGCCGCTTGAGGTTGATCACCACGTCGCGCACCGCCGCTCCCTCCAGGGAGGTGATGAGCCCCACGGTGTGGGGATAGGCGGGGAGCGGCCTCTTCAGGGCCTCGTCGAAAAGCCCTTCCGCGGCGAGCTTGCGCATGAGGAGGAGGAACTCCCTGCGCAGCCTTCCCTCTCCTGACTCCCTGGCCTCCAGGACGTTGAGCCGGAACTGGCCCCGCCGCACATAGACGCCCAGCCGCCCCCTGGCGAGGAGCGACATCCCCTCCCGCAGCTCGCAGTCCATCCCCGCCAGGGCCTCGCGGAAGATGATGCAGGAGAGGGAGGCATCCTCGTCGGAGAGGCTGAAGAAACTGTAATTGGGATAGGGACGCAGGTTGGAGACCTCGCCCTCCACCCACAGGACCAGCCCCTGCAGCAGGCCGTCCGCCAGGCGGTTGACCTCCCCCACCGTGTAGACGCGCTCTTCCTCTTTCGTGCCCATGACAGGGACATTATATCCGGCGGCGGTGCCATCTCCTCTCCTACGCCCGCCGAGAAGACCCCGGGAAGGAAAAACAACCGTGAGGTTGAAATACATGATATAGAGTGCGAGAAGGCCAGAAGAGACCATATGTAGTGTTTACGTCCCCCGGCAGGGTGCCGTGGGCTTGCGATAAAGGGGGTTCGGCTTGGAGATACTGGCCTTGCTCCTCCTGGGCCTCATAGCCATGCTCGCCATCGTCCCCCCCATCATCCGCGGCAAGATCGAGGAGTCGCCCCTGGCCACCACCCAGAGCTTCCAGCGCAGCATGGAGGAGATCGCCCATTCCATAGAGTCGGGAAGTCTGCGTTCCGCCCGAGCTTATGAGGCCAGGTTCGGCGGAGGCAGCCGCGCGTATGCTGAGGATACGGAGCGCAAGCCCTTTCCCCGCCCCGCTCCTGGCCGGCGCAGGGCGAGCGCCGCTACGAGGAGAAACCGCGTCTTTTCCCTGCTCACTCTGCTGGCCTTCTCGTGGGGCGCCGCCACCCTCTTCAGCGGCAAAGCATGGTGCCTGGCCCTTTTCGTCTCCTCCTCCATCATGCTCATAGTGTTCTGGCTGCTCACCATCATCGTCCCCTACCTCGCCGCCCCCGCCCGCACCCGCCGCCGCGAAGGCGGCAGGGGGCGCCATCTCGAGCGTCACCCCGACCGCCGTGCCGTATAGGTGCCTGCCGAGCGCGCGCTTTCCGGCGCGGTTCCAGATATAACATCCGTTGGTAACGTCATAGATTTTTCTCGTATAGGTGCCTGCCGGGCGCGCGCTTTCCGGCGCGGGCAAGCCGTGGAAGCAGATCACGGGACCTGGTCGCGAGCACGCGTCCCGCATCCTCTCCCGGACGTTCACCGAGGCCGCCGCGGAACCCCCCTGCCCGCGACCGCCGCTCCTCGCCCCGGATCCCGGCCGGTGAGGATAACTGCGCATCAGCGTATCACGCCGATCCTCATCAGCAGGAGCACCATGAAAAGATGGAACAGGAAAAAAGCCGCCATGGCCCCAAAGGACTTTCTCCCGTAGCGGGGACGGAAATAGAGAAAGAACATGGCCGACACGAACCCCATGACCCCCAGGACAAACAGGACCGTGATGGCGGCGGGAACCCGTTCTCCGTGTGCACGCATATGCGCGAACATGTACCCCGGAACGATGGCGGTGGCCGCGGAAGAGACGATGACCAGCATCTGCGGCCAGGTGGGCAGTTTGTCCTTCATATCCTTCACCTCCTGTACATGCCATCCCCCATGCGCGGGGGGCGGACCTCCAGATTCCACAAGCTCTCCCGTACCTCGCCGCGCCTGCCGAGCAGGCGCGGCAGTAGGCGTGAGCAGCCCTCCTTAAACCCCTTGCTCAATGACTTCCCGAGCAGCGCCTTGAGGAACTCGCTGTTCAGGGCCAGCCTGCCTCCGCTGGCGCGAGAGAGGACCCCGACCAGCCCCTGTCCGTTTCCGGCCAGGTTGATGGCGCCGACCAGGGCTCCGCCTCCGAAACAGAGGAGCGACTCCGCCAGGGAAGGCAGGTTCCCCGTCGCCATGCGCACGGCCGCGTCGCCCAGGGTAGCGGTGCATCCGCACATGCACACGTAGGCCAGACGGTGGCTCAGCGACACCGCCATCTCTCCCGCGTATGCCGCGGCCGCCGCCGCCTCGCCGGAGACAAGAGACCCTCCCGAGGAGAGGAATCCCGCCGCCAGCGCCTGGGCCGCCTCGGAGGAGAGAAAGCCGGTGGTCACCAGCTTTCCCAGGCCTCCCGTCAGCCCGCCCACTAAGAAGGAAGCCAGCAGACCAAGGGGATGGATGTCTTTTCCTGTGGCGGCACAGAAAACGACATAGATGGCGGCCTCCGCGCAACCGTAGGACAGAAAGGTCTTGCCGAATCCCAGCAGGCCGACCTGGCTCCAACCACTGGCGATGAAGGGAGCCAGGTATGAGGCCGTCAGGCAGGTCCCGGCGGCGGCCATCCCGATGGTCAGCGAGCCAAGAAAACATCCCAGGAAGGAGAAAGAATCGCCCGATGCGAAGGTGTAGTACACCGCGTAACCGATGGCCGCGACGCTTCCCACCACCGCGGCCGTCACCGCCGCGGCCAGGGACAGGCCCAGGATGACGGCTATGCCCGCCACCGCCAGGCACACGATGGCTGCCGCCGCCAGCGCGGCCAGCACCGCTTGCACCACGCGATTGGACAGAGCTGCCCTGGCGACCTCGGCCACGCCCCGGCAGAAAGGGACCAGCCAGGGCTCCACGCAGGCGCGGTAGAAAGCCTGCACGGCTCGTCCCAGGGGTCCGGCGACCCGGCAGGCCAGCCTCCAGGCGGCACCTCCCGCCTTCCCCGCCGCGTGCCATACGGCCTTGAAGGCCCCGCCCAAGGCCCTTCCCCCCGCGGAAAACCCCCTCCCGAGCCATTCGAAGTAGCCTCCCGCCCCGTGGCGCCGCATGAAAGTCCGCAGCGCTTCCACATCTTCCCAGGGCCCGAGGAAAAGACATTCAGAGGGGTCGAGCACGCGTCCCTCGAGAAAGGGCAGGGGATCCACGGCGATGCCGTTCATGAACAACCCGAAATGCAGGTGGGATCCCTGGCTGGAGCGGTCCCTTGAGCCGTCGCTGGTCCCCAGCACCTGACCCGCGGCAAGGCGCTGTCCCCTCCGCACCAGGATGGCGCCCAGGGACACGTAGGTGGTCTTGATGCACGCCCCGTGGGCGACGCTCACGCAGGGGCCCACCGGGGTGCCGCCGGCGAAGGTGACCGTGCCCGCGGCGGCGGACCGCACCTCGCTCCCCCTTGCGAGGGCTATGTCTATCCCGGAATGTCCACCCGCTCCGTAAGGTCCGGCGGCGGGGGCGAAGGGGCAGGTGATCTCCCCCCTCGCCGGCCAGTCAAAGGAGGGTGCCTCCTCCCCGGCCGCCACGGCCGGGGAGGGCGGCGGTTGGAAGGAGAAAAAGAGGATGGTAAGGAGGGTGATGATGAGGAGGGTAAGGGCAGACGCCCGGCTTACGAAGGGTGCCTTGCCGCCCCGCGTGCCGAGGGCACGGGTGGAAACGGGTCCGGAGGCGGCGTCGCGCCACTCCCGCGAGATAACGCGCTTGGCCGGGGTCATGCGCGATACACCGCCGCTTTCCGTCCCCTCGGGGCGGTTCTCCTTCCCTGTGGAAACCAATCAATATACCTCCAACGTGACCGAGGCGGTGGAGCTCGATCCCCTGGAATCGAAAACCTCCAGGACCACCTGAAAACGGGCGGGTATGACGGGGGGGTCGAAGACGTGCTGCGCGGTCATCCCCTCGAGGACCGTCCCGTCACCGCACCGCCAGACGTAGCGGACGATATCTCCGTCGGGGTCGAAAGAGCGCCCTGCATCCATGCTCACGCAGAGGGGAGCCGCGCCGCTGCGCGGAGAAACGGCGAGCACGGCGTGAGGAGGAGAGGGAGCGCGCTCGGGGGCGTCCGGCATGCGCATCCCCTGCGGGGTGGAGGTAGGGGCCTGCTCCACGGAAGGTCCGGAACGGGAGGCGGTGGGGTCCCCTCCCGGGGGCGGCGCGCCGGGAGATCCCTCCTCCATGCCGGATGAGGAGGGACCGGCGGTGCCGTCCGCCTCGCTGCCCCCCGTCTGGTTGCCCTCCCTGCCGGCGCTCACCACCAGCACCACCTTCTCCCCCCGCGTCAGCAGCGATCCCTCGGCTGGCTCCTGCGCCGCCACCCGCCCCGCGGACCACAGGCGCGACGGCGCGCTGCGGCACTCGTATTCCAGGCCCAGCGAATCCAGGAGCCCCCGGGCCTCCTCCAGGGCCATGCCCTGCAGGTCGGGGAGGGTCACCTTTTCCTCTTCCTCCACGGGCGCGGCATTTTCCCGCTCCCCTCTTCCGGAGAGCATCCCGGCCGCGGCCGCAAAGCACACCCATAGAGCGACTCCCCCCAGGACGACCAGGAAGAGGTTGCGCAACACGCTGCTTCTCTTCCTCTCTTCGCCGGGTACGAGGGGCCGCGCCACCATCCCCTCCTTGAGAAAGGAAAGCCCGCCGGGGGCCGGGGTCTCGCCCGTCCCGCCCTCCTCTTTAGAACCGCTGCCCTGAAGACCGCGCAGCACGCTCGCCTCCAGCTCCTCCAGGAGAAGGCGCGGCGAGGAAGGCCGGTTCCTCGGAAGGGGGTCCGTGGCGGTATCGAGCAGGCTTCGCAAGCGTTCCGAGACCGCTTCGCGCGGCAGTATGCCGCGGATCATGGCCGCCAGGGCATAGACGTCCGAGGTCCTCAGCCCCTCCACGCCGCCGTCCGTCTCGGGAGCGCGGTAGAGGGATACGCGCTGTGCGAGGCGCGGCTCGCTCTCCTCCAGTATCCAGCCGTATCCCACCCGGACGAGCTTCACAGCTCCCCCATCGCATACCACCACCTGGCCGGGGTTGAGGCCGAGGTAGAAGAGCCCCCTGCCGTAGGACTCCGCCAGCGCCTCCACCGCCGCGCGCGCTATCTCCACCACCTGCGAGGGCGGCAGCTCGCCGCAGTCATCCAGAACATCGAGGAGTGGCGCCCCCTCCACGTTCTCGCCCACCATGAAAAAGGGACCGCCCTCTCCTATTCGCCCCCATGCATAGAGGACCGCGATATGCGCGCCGCGCACCGAGACGGCGGCCTCGAGGATCTCCTCCACCCGTTCCGCGGCCAGCCCAGCGGGCAGACCCTCCGCCTCCAGGACGTCCACCGAGACCAGAGTCCCCAGCTCCGCGTCCTCGGCCTCGTAGGTCGAAAGATACCGGCCCGAGGCCAGCCTTCTCTTCACCACATACCTCTCCGCGAGCATCTCTCCGATCATCGCCCACCTCGCGTTAAATTAATCATGTGCATTAACTTAATAAAGTTATATTACTTTGTCAAGACATATCTTAAGCCTCTTCTCCCGCCTGCCGCAGACGCCGGCGGAGCCATACCGCCGGAAGTGCGATATGGCGCGGTACCTCGGGCGTGGGAATGAGGAAACGGGCTGGATGGGAGACGGGATGGGAGATGCATGGGACATGGATGGGGTCAGGGCCGGATGGGGTCTCGTGAGGTCTGCGGGACGGGGAGAGGTCGGGCGAGCGGGGAGATCTGCTTCCCTTTCTTCGCCCACGGGCCCGGAAAAGGTTGCCCGCGGGCGTCACCGGTGCGATGCTTGGGTCATGAAGTGGGACGAGATCATCATGGGGGCCGCGGCGATCATCTGGGGTCCGTTGCTCCTCCTCATGCGCGGGGAGCTCCTGGGCTTCGCGCGCGAGGGCGGCAGGGGTCTGCGCGACCGCAGGGTGATCAACGCCCTGGTGATCTCCGCCGCCGTCCTGCTTCCCGCGGGAGGTGTTGCGCTCATCCTGTGGCGGGGGATATAAACGGATAGGACGGCGTGCGGCACCCGGGCGAGAAGGCCGGGGAAAGACCGCGAAACCGGGGGAGCGCGATGAAGGTCTGTCTCAACGGCGCGATAGTGGATGAGCGGGAGGCCTCGCTGCCCGTGAACGACCGCGGCACCCTCTTCGGAGACGGCCTCTTCGAGACCCTGCGCGCCTACCGGGGAAAGCCCTTCCGGCTGGAGCGCCACCTGCAACGGCTGCGGGAGGGATGCCGCCATCTGCGCCTCTCTTACGACGCGCCGCCACAGGAGATCGGCGAGGCCATCGGCGAGCTCTACCGCATCAACGTGGTGAGCGGCGACGCCTACGTGCGCGTCACCGTGACCGGCGGCCGTTTCGACGGCTCCCGGACGCTGGAGAGATCCTCCCGCCCCAACGTCTTCATCCTGGTCAAGCCCTTCGAGGGCTATCCCGAGGAGTTCTACCAGCGCGGAATGCGCGTGATCATCAGCCGCATAAGGGTCAACGAGACCTCTCCGCTGAGCGGTATCAAGAGCTGCAACTACCTGGACAACATCCTGCGCAAGCAGGAGGCGCGGGATCGCGGCGCGGACGATGCCGTCACCCTGAACGGCGCCGGCTTCCTGGCGGAGGGGACATCCGCCAACCTCTTCCTGGTCAAGCGAGGCAAGGTGCTGACCCCCGAGCTCTCCTGCGGCATCCTGCCCGGTATCACCCGCGAGGTGGTGCTGGAGCTGTGCGAGGACTACGGCATCCCGTGCGAAACGGGCACCTATCCTCCCGAGGAGTTGATGGCCGCGGACGAGGCCTTCTTCAGCGTGAGCACCGGGGAGATAGTCCCCATCGCGGAAGTGGACGGGAGCGCGATAGGGTTCCGCTGTCCCGGCCCCCTGACCGCGCGCATCGCGGACGCCTACCGCGCCCTGGTAGCCCGAGAACTCTCCCTCTGATGGGGTCAGCCCCGGACATGGGACATCTTCCGCCAGAAAAGATCCTCGAACTCCACTTATTAGAGTCGATGGGTCGTCTCCGGCATCGGAAGATCCCCCACACACGGTAGAACGCCATTCGGAAGGCGGCAACCGTCCCGCACCCATAGGCCTTCTGGCTCACCACCTTGGCTTTGGGGTTCATCCCCTCGATCCAGGCGTCGGTGATCTTCTCCTTGAAGTGGTTGAACATCTCTTCCTTCCGTCTCTTAATCATCCAGGCGAAGTCCCGTATCGGTTTCAGCCTCGCGTGGGCACCTACCTGAGCCGGAGGTCAAGGTACTTCTCGGCGTTCCTCTTGTAGGTGTAATCCCAAAAGCGGCGGGCCGCCTGCTTCAGGATGTAGGCAAGGCCGATCTTCAGGTTCAGCTTCTCTGAGTCGGACAATCTCCCCCTCTGCCCAGGGGTGAGGTTCCCCCGGGTTCTTGAGTCAGGCACAGCGCGTCTTTACCAAAATCTCCAGGGCTGTCTTTTTGAGCTCCCGCGCCTTCTCGTGCCTCACCCGGTCCACCGCGTCCATGAGATGGGCTATGCCATGAGGCGGAACTTCTGGGGAGCTTCTAGAAGACCATGACCGCCTGAGGCAGCCTTTCCTTTTCTATCGCCACTATGCAGGGCCGCCACATGTAAAGTCAGACCGCTCTTATCACCAGGCGTCGCTTCTGTCCCCATTCCTCGAGGAAGGCCCGCAAGGCCGCCTTGTCCCTGCACTTCCCGCGCCACAGGAGCCTCGCCCGAGCAAGGTCGTAGATCATGGTCATGTACTTATGCCTTTTATTCTGGTTATCTCGTCTATGCCTGTGGCGATCGAGGAGGCGGCATCGCGGCGTTCGAGCCCTAGCCCACCGCGCTCCTCAAGGCCGCCCTGACCGTTTCCCAGTGGACCGGGAAAAGCCTCGCCACCTCCTACCATGCGAGGGTCCTCGCGAAGGCGGCCAGCAGGACCGTGAACGGCATGGAAAGAGGGCTCTTGCCTTGAGACCAGGGCACGGCCTCCACCTAGATGCCGCACTTCTTGCATAAGCCCCTCCTGGGGCTCTAGGTAAGGGTCGCCGGCATGCCCCATATCTGCACGTGGCGCCGGCTTCTCCCCTTGAGGGTTTCGTATCCATCGTTTTCCCGGGAAATCCCCTTGCTCTTTCCAGGGATTTTTTGGGCGTACGAAGAACAGCGATTTCCGCAACCATCCCGCCGCCTTTCTCCCTGACCCCTTCCGCCCCGTGACCTTTGAGCCCCGGCGTCCGGCGCATCAGATGGGGTATGCGCATTTCTCCCTCCTGGATGCTGGCGCGATTACGACAAGCAGAATCAACGGTGAGAATGCCTTACGGCAAGGCTTTTTCGGGTTCACCTACTTATGGGTTTGTGAGGACCAGATTCTCGGAGGTGATCGCGAGATGTCCCATGTCCGGGGCTGACCCCATCAGGAGAGGGTGGCGAAGATGGCCTTGCCCTTGTCCAGGGTCTCCTGGTACTCGTCCTCGGGGACGGAATCGGCCACGATGCCCCCGCCCACCTGGAAGTAGGCGGCATCGCCCTTGACGATGACGGTGCGTATGGCGATGTTGAGGTCGAAATCGCCATTGTATCCCAGGTAACCGATGCTCCCCGTGTACACGCTGCGCGCCGTGGGCTCCAGCTCGTCGATGATCTCCATGGAGCGTATCTTGGGGGCCCCGGTGATGGAGCCGCCGGGGAAGCTCGCTTTGAGCAGGTCCACCACGTCCCGGCCCTCGTGCAGTTCCCCCACCACCGTGGACACCAGGTGGTGCACGGTGGCGTAGTGCTCGATCACCGCATGCTCTTCCACCTGCACGCTGCCGTACTCGCACACCCGGCCGAGGTCGTTGCGCTCCAGGTCCACGATCATGGAGAGCTCGGCGCGGTCCTTGGCGCTGGCCTGGAGCTCCTCCGCCAGCCTCCGGTCCTCCTCCGGGTCGGAGGAGCGGCGGCGGGTTCCCTTGATGGGGCGCGTCTCCACCCTCCTGCCGGTCCCCTTCAGGAAACGCTCCGGCGAGGAGGAGAGGACCTGGCCCTCCACCATGTTGAAGTAGGCGGCGAAGGGCGCGGCGTTCAGGCGGCGCAGGCGGCGGTAGAGCGTCCAGGGGTGCTCGCGCAGAGGGGCTCGGAAGCGCTGGGAGAGATTGGCCTGGTAAATATCGCCAGCAAGGATGTATTCCTTCACCCTGCGCACCGCCTCAAGGTACTCCTCGCGGGTGAAGTTGGAGACGAAGCTCGCCTCCCGCGCGCCGTGCGGGGAGGGATAGTCCGGCGGCTCGCTCTCCAGCGCCAGCCGCGCTTCCCGCAGCACCGCGCCGGGATCCTCGGGGTGGACGGCGGCCAGCCAGGTCCTCTCCTCGCGGTAGTCGTGGGCGAGCACGCGGTCATAGAAGGCGAAACACAGCTCCGGCAGCCCCAGGTCGTCCACGGCCGTCTCCGGCAGCTTCTCGATGTGCCGCCCCAACTCGTAGGCCAGGTACCCCATGCCCCCGCCCAGAAAAGGCGGGAGGCCCGGCGGCATCTCCTCGAGGCGGAACTCGGACAGGGCGGAACGCAGCGCCTCGAATGGGTTCTCCTCGCTATGCCGGACCTCTCTCCCCCTCCTCCACCAGGTGCACCTCCTGCCCCGCGTGGTCAGCACCAGATGCGGGTCGAAGCCGATGAAAGAGTAGCGTCCCAGCCGCTCCATGGCCAGGCTGGAATCCAGAAAACAGGCGTACGGCTTCGCCGCCAGCCGGTGGAAGACGGCCTCCATGGCCGGCGCGTCCTCCAGCTCGGCCACCTCAAGCCTCAAGGGTACTGCCTTCTCCCTTGCCCCGCTCATGGTCTCTCACTCCCCGGTATATAAAAGAACCCATGCCCGACCGGCTCTTCTCTCTCCAGCCTTCCGGCAACCGCCTTCATCTGCACACCTCCAGAAAATTACGGAGCAGGAACAGTCCCTCCGGGGTCATGAAAGACTCGGGATGGAACTGGATCCCCTCCACCGGATACTCGCGGTGGCGCACCCCCATGATCAAGCCGTCCTCGGTACGGGCGCTCACCTCCAGGCAGGCGGGGAAGCCCTCCTCGAGGATGGCCAGGGAGTGGTAGCGGGCCGCCTCCATGGGGCTGGGCAGCCCGGCGAATACGCCGCGCCGGTCGTGGTATATGCGCGAGGTCTTGCCGTGCATGACATAGGGAGCGCGGTCCACCCTGCCCCCGTACACCTCCCCGATGCACTGGTGTCCCAGGCACACCCCCAGGACGGGTATGCGGGGGCCGAACTCGCGGATGATGTCCTTGGAGAGCCCGGCGTCGCGCGGCGCCTTGGGCCCGGGCGAGATGACGATGCCCGCCGGCCCCAGCCTCTCCACATCCTCCAGGGTGGTGTGGTCGTTGCGGAAGACCACCAGGTCCGCCCCGAGGATGCCCAGGAACTGCACCAGGTTATAGGTGAAGGAGTCGTAGTTGTCGATCATCAGGATCCTGCCGCCCATGGAACCTTCCTCTCCCTCAAACGAAAAGACCCAGCCTCTCCACGGCTGGGTGCCGGCCCCTCGCCCGGGCCGCCTGACATACCGATCGAGGGGATTATAGCACAGCGGGAAAGGGGGAGGCGCCCCGGTGGAGGAAGTGGCCGCAGGGAAGTCGTGACCTCGTCCGTGCCACCGCACCCGCAGAGGACCACCCGTGGCACCGGGTCGGGACCCGGGACGCGATCCCGCACGGGGTCCCGCGCACGCGATCCGTACCCTCTTATATGGTATGTTGATGATGGGCATGATGGAGGACGGCGGACGCACGGAGGGGAGGTAATGGAGATGGCAAGGAGATCCACCGCGCTTGGCTTGACGCTGCTGCTGTTCCTCGCCGCGTGCCTGCTCGCGGTGGGGTGCGGGGAGAAGGCGCAGCAGGTCACCTCCACCATGGAGGTGCCCCGCATCGCCTCGGGCCCCATAAGCGGCGAGCACGAGGACGGCGTGTGGTCGTACAAGGGCATCCCCTACGCGGCCCCGCCCGTGGACGAACTGCGCTGGAGGGAGCCGCAGCCCGTGGAGCCGTGGGAAGAGGTCCGCGCCTGCACGCGCTACGGCCCGGCCTGTCCCCAGCCGCATGACGACTGGACGGGGATGATGGACGTGGGCACCACCAGCGAGGACTGCCTCTACCTCAACGTATGGACCCCGGCGGAAAGACCCGGTGAGGGACTGCCGGTGATGGTCTGGATACACGGCGGCGCCTTCAAGAGCGGGGCGGGGTCCCTGCCCATCTACGACGGCAAAAACCTGGCACGGAAGGGCGTGGTGGTGGTCACCATCAACTACCGCCTGGGGGCTCTCGGGCTCATGGCCCATCCCCTGCTCTCGCAGGAATCCCCCCACGGGGTATCCGGGAACTATGGGCTGCTGGACCAGGTGGCGGCGCTGCGCTGGGTGCAGGAGAACATCGAGGCCTTCGGGGGAGACCCCGACAGGGTGACGGTGTTCGGGGAATCGGCGGGAGGGATGAGCATCCTCTCCCTTATGGCCAGCCCTCTCTCCAGAGGCCTTTTTCACCGCGCCATCGTGGAGAGCGGCCCCCTGCTGGAGCTGGGCCTGGCCGTCAACAAGACCCCCACACTGCGCGAGGCGGAGAAGACGGGTCAGGAGATCTCCAAAAAGCTGGGCTGCGACAAGGCCGAGGACGAACTCGCCGCCCTGAGGGAGGTGTCGCCCGAGAAGCTCATCGAGGCCTCCTCGTCGGAAAACGAGTTCTTCAGCCCCATAAACCTCAGCCCCAACATCGACGGCTACCTCCTGCCCCGGTCACCGCTGGAGACCTTTGCAGCCGGCGAGCAGCACGCCGTTCCCCTGCTCACCGGCATCAACGCCAACGAGGGCACCATCTTCATCCCCGAGGTCACCCTGCAGCAGTACCGCCTCATGGCAGGATACCTCTACGGCTCCCACGCCGAGGAGGTGATGGCCCTCTTCCCGGCCAGCGGCGAGGAGGAGGTCAAGAAGGCCCTGGACGGGGTCATAACCCAGATGGGTTTCGCATCCTCGGCGCGCTTCACCGTGGAGAGCATGGAGAAGGTGGGCCAGCCCGCCTACCTCTATCTCTTCACCCGCGCCACGCGGGACGAACGGACGGCGGCGCTGGGATCCTTCCACGGCTTGGAGATCATGTACGTCTTCGGGAACCTGGACAGGGTGCAGCTGCAGGGGGTGGACGAGGAGGACCGGGCCCTCTCCGAGACGATGATGACCTACTGGACCAACTTCGCCTCCGAGGGCGATCCCAACGGGCCGGGAACGCCGCCCTGGCCGGCCTTCGAGAGCGCATCCGCTCCTTACCAGGAACTAGGAACAAAAGTCAAGGCGGCTGCCGGCTTCTTCCAGGCAGCTTACGAACTGACGAAAAGGATAAGGTCCCTGTGAGCGGCGGGACGGCGGTGTCAGGGAACGCGTGAGAGCACGGCCGCCGTGCCGTGTCTCCATGCGCGGACCTGCGGCCCGATTATCAAGATGCCCGCCGATGAAGAGCGCTGGACTCGCCGGGGCTCGGATACCTACGCCGGGTCAGGTTGTGCAGATAAAGGCCCGGGGGTCTCAGAACCCGAGGGACTCACCCACCAGGAAGACCTTGAAATCGGTCATCATGGGCCTCTGGCGGATGATGGTGGTGATGCGGCAAATGCTGGAGGGCAGGGTGCAATCGTAACACCTGCCCTTCTGCACGCAGGGGCTCGCGTCCATGCCCGGCACCGCCATGCCGTAGCGGACGGCGTTGGCGGGGGCCGCCACCTCCTTGATGCGCTCGAAGGCGGCGTCCAGGTCCGGCACCAGCTTGTTATAACCGGCGACGATGATCACCGTCCCGGGACCGAAGGAGGTGCCCGCCACGCGGTTTCCGATACCGTCGGTGTTAACCAGCTCTCCCCGCAGGGTGACGGCGTTGGCGCTGCAGAGGTAGTAGGGGCACAGCAGGGCCTCCCTGCGCACGCGCGTGGCCTCCTCGAAGTCCATCCCCGGCTCATGGGCGTACACCGGGTTGCCGCGCTCGCGCAGGGCATCCAGCAGGCCGATCTGGCGCGTGGTCCAGGAGCCCCCGCATCCCACGCCCGCGTCCGGGGGAATGATCTCCATGACCGCCCTGACCACCTCCTCGCGGCCCGGGAAGAAACGGGCGTCGAATTCGCGTTTTGTCAGGGCCTTGACGGCGGTTTCGCAGCGGGCGCGCACGTAGCGGCTCCAGACCTCACCCATCTCCGAATAGCTCATCTCTCCTCCTCTCCAGGCCGCCACCGTGGCGGCGGCTCACGTTTCGCCTGCCGGGCCGGCCGCCGGGCTCCAGGCCGTCTCCGCTCCCTCCATGCCCGGCGAGATCCCCCGGGCCGAGCCTGCAGCGTACGGCCGCCTCGCCCTAAGGCTATCACCTGCACGTCACCTCCGTCAGCCCACGGCGACATCCAAGGCCGGACCCGAGCCCCGCGGTCCTCTCCTGCTGTCTCCTCGACACCGGAGCCTCGCGGAGGCGGCGGCCCGACATCTTCGCCCATGTCGACAAGCCCGGGAGGAAGACCTCGCTACGTCCGACCGAGGGCATGACCACTCCACGACCCCTCGACCCCCTCCATAGCGCGGACGCCTCGGCGGTCCGCCGCACCGTGTGTGAGCCCCGCGTCGGGGAAGGCGGCGGGCGGGGCGCGCGGGATGTCCAGCGGGCGAAAGGCGGTGAGGCCGGTCAACGCTACGCCGGCCGATTAGTCCTGCGGGCGGGACGCGCGGGAAGTCCGGCGGGCGAAAGGGCGACTGGCTTCCCGCCGATAAGCGTTATATAATCCGTGCACGCAGGACCGGCGAGGCGACGGGAGGGAAGTGTGGACCGGCGAGAGTTACTGGCGGCCGCCCTGGCCGGGGAGCCCACGCCGCGCTTCCCCGTCCTCGGTCCGGGCGGCCTCATCAACGTGATCACCCGCGAGGTGCTGGACCGCTTCGGCATCCCCATTCCCGCCGCCCACTACAGCGGGGTGATGATGGCCGAACTGGCCGCCGCGGCCTACGACATGGCGGGATTCGACAACGTGGGCGTCCCTTTATGCCTCACGGTGGAGGCCGAGGTCCTGGGGGCAAAGGTGGACATGGGTGACGGTATGGCCATGCCGCGCATGGTGGCTTACCCCGAATCCACCCCCGAGGAGATCGTCGCCAACGCCGTGCCCGCCCTCCTCAACCACGGACGGGTGCCCCAGGTGCTGCGCGCCATGGAGCTGTTGCGGGAGATGCGCCCGGGCGCCCCCATCATCGGCAACATCGCGGGCCCCGCCACCCTGGCATCCTCGCTCATCCGCCCCTCGGTGATGATGGAGCTGGTGAAAAAGGACCCCGCCTTCCTCAATCACCTGCTGGAGGGGATCGTCTCCTTCCTCTGCGCCTACGCCGAGGCCATGGTGGAGCGGGGCGCGGACATCATCATGATCCACGAGCCCGCAGGACGCTCCGGTTCCTACCTCGGTTTCGACCTCTTCCTGAACGTGCTGCCCTACCTCAACGAGGTGAGCAGGTACGCCCACCTTGGAGGGGCGAAGCTCATCCTGCACCTCTGCGGAGGGCGCATGGAGCAGGTGAGGATGTGCAGGGAGACGGACATGGACGCCTATTCCTTCGAGGCCGAGGTGGACCCCGGTGAGGCCCACCGCATCCTGGGAAAACCCATCGTGGGCACCGTCCCCGCTTCCCTGGTGCATTACTTCCCCCCCGAGATGGTGCTGGAGGAGACCCTCATGGCGGTGAGCAGGGGAGCAGCCATGATCACTCCCCCCTGCGGACTGGGCCTGGACACCCCCTTCCAGAACCTGCGCATCATGAAGGAGGCGTCCCACCGCTTCCGCGTATGAGCGCGAGCGCACCGGAAAAGGTAGGGCCAACGGCCCGCCGTCCGACTCCCATATGATGCCGGGGAGAGAGCGTGCCGCGGCATCGCGTCCTCCCGGCTCACGCCCGTCCGCCCTCGAGGCGGGCGCCTTCGGCGCGGTCGCGCAACCCGCCGAGCGCACCTACCCCAGCTCGCGCGCCACCTCCCCACCGCCCAGGCGGCGCAGGCGGACGCCTCCGTCGATCACCAGGTAGGTCATGCCGGTGCCCCCCTCGCCGTCGTCCAGCCAGCAGCCGGTGTTGGCCACCCGCACGCGGACGCTCCCCACCCCCGTCTCGCCCAGCCCCGCCCTGTGGGTATGGCCGAATACGAAGAGGTCGGGGATGTAGCCGGGCAGGAGGTGCAGCAGCAAGTCCCGCACCTCGGAGGCGTTCTCCTCGATGCTGGTGAAGCGGCGCGGGCTGGCTCCTTTGCCGGTCTGGAAACGCAGCAGGCGGGCGAAGAGCCTCAGGACTCCGTAGAGGCGGTATTCCCAGGAGGTGATCTCGGGCACGCGCGAGGTACAGGCCAGCAGCTCGAAGAAAGGCTTGTTCAGGCGGTCGATGTCGGAGAGGGCGATGCCCGGCGTGCCCTTGAGGATGAACCTCGCCAGCCAAGCCGTCTTGGCCCACCAGAAGGAACGGCTGAAGAAATCCAGATGGTGGCCGTGCGTGAGCAGCACCGACCTCATGCCGACCCTCAGGGTGAGGAAGGGATAGCTCATCCACAGAGGGAGCCCCTCCACGGCATAGACCGGCTCCTCCCATGCACGGCAGGGCCCGAGGACCAGCGACAGCTCGCCCGATTCCTCCCATCCCGCCTCCCGGCGTTCCCAGGCCTCCTCGTGGAAGGACCATACGTGGTGATCGTGGTTGCCGCACACCAGGACCAGTTCCTTGGCGCCGCCCCAGGCCGCCAGGGCGCGGAAGAACCCGGCCCCCGCCGCAGCCGCCGCGGACAGCCGCGTCCTCCAGAGGTCCCACACGTCCCCCAGAAGGACCAGGAGGTCTATTTCCCCCAGCCCGTCCAGCTCGCGGAGAAACGCCTCCACCACCTCCCCGCGCGTCAGCACCGCCGCGCCGTCGCCGAAATGGGTGTCGCTCATCACCACCGCCCTGCCCGCGATCTCCCTGTCCATACCTCCTCCTCCGAACGCCGTGCCAAAGCAGACCGGGGAACGACAACAGGATACCAGCTCAAGCCGCGCCCGCGCCGCAGGTGCCGGGTCCGGCGGCGTGACCCCGTGTCCGGTCCAACGCCTGACCTCCGGATGAGCATGGGATATAATGCGGATATCCGCCCACGGCCGCGGCGATACCTCCGCCTCGGACGGCTGGCAGAACGGAGAGGGAAAGGAAGAGCGAGTGCCATGATCCGTGCCGACAACCCCCTGGAGATGATCGGGCGCACGCCCGTGGTGCGCCTGACCAAGGTCGTGCCCCGCAACCCCCGGGTGGAGATCTTCGCCAAGATGGAGGGCTATAACCCCTGTTCCTCGGTGAAGGACCGCATCGCCAAGTACATGATCGCGGGCGCGGAGGAGCGCGGGGAACTGACCCCCGACAAGGTGATCGTGGAGGCCAGCTCGGGCAACACCGGCATCGGCCTGGCCATGGTGGCGGCGCACAAGGGCTACCGCCTGAAGATCATCATGCCCGAGTCTATGAGCGTGGAACGCCGGCGCGTCATGCAGGCCTTCGGGGCTGAGGTGGTGCTCACCCCCGCCGCGGAGGGGATGAACGGGGCCATCGCCAAGGCCTTGGAGCTGGAGAAGGACCCCGCCTATTACCATCCCAACCAGTACGCCAACCCCGACAACGTGAGGGCCCATTACGAGGGCACGGGGGCGGAGATCCTGGAGCAGGTGGAGGGCATCGACGTGCTGGTGGCCGGCCTGGGGACCGGGGGCACCATCATGGGCGTGGGCAGGCGCCTGCGCGAGGTCTATCCAGACCTGCGCATAGTGGGAGTGGAGCCCTACCCCAACTCCCTCATCCAAGGCCTGCGCAACCTGCAGGAGTTCATGCCCCCCATCCTCGACCCCTCCATCATGGACGAGAAGATCAACGTCGAGGACGGCTGCGCCTTCAACACCGTGCGGGTGCTGGCCAACGTGGAGGGCCTCTTCGTGGGCATCTCCTCCGGCGCCGCCGTGCACGCCGCCCTCCAAGTGGCGGAGGAGATGGACTCCGGGCGCATCGTGGTCATCCTCCCCGACCGCGGCGACCGCTACCTCAGCACGGAGTGCTTCACCTGCGGCAACCTGGAGTGCGTCTACCGAGACTTCATCTCCTCCCTGCAGCCGCGGCAGCGGAAGGGCTGAGCGGCCCGCCGGGACGCCGTTACCGCAGGGCCCGGGGATGGTGATGACGGCCGGGCGGGGAGATCCCGGGAGATGGAGCCGAGAGTATATAGAAACTTCAATCCGGCGCCGATTAATCATATGATAAAAACGGAGCGGAAGCGGCCGTGGGGCCTTCCGCCTTGCGGCGCGTAAGCCTTGGGCAAGGCCGCGGCGAGCTCCTGCGAGAGGAGGGGAAGGGATGCCTTCCGCGACCGACCGACTGTCACAGTTGCTGCTCAAGAACAAGGTCATCACCGAGGAGCAGCTCACGACGGCCCTGGAGCGCCAGAAGGAATCCGGCGCTTCCCTAGGCCGGGTGCTCCTGGAGCTGGGCATGGTGAGGGAGAACCAGCTCGCGGAGGTCATCGCGCGCGAGCTGGGCATGGAGTACGTGGACCTCCTGGAATACAAGATCAACATCCAGGCCACCACCTCCATCGAGGAATCCACCGCCCAGCGCTACGCCTGCATCCCCATAGACTTCGAGGACGGCAAGCTGGTGGTGGCCATGGCCGACCCCACCAATATCTACGCCCTGGACGACATCCGCCTGAGCACGGGATACGAGGTGAAGCCTGTGGTCAGCGCCAGGGACGACATCATGAACGCCATCCAGCGCTATTACCACCTGGACACCGACGTGGTGGAGCAGGCGTTGGAGGGAAAGATGGACGAGGAGGTGGAGGGGATCTCGGGGGTGGTGGACGACACTCCCCTGGTGCGCTTCACCACCACCATGATCGCCGAGGCCATCAACCGCGGCGCGAGCGACATCCACGTCGATCCGAGGGAGAACGAGGTCCTCATCCGCTACCGCATCGACGGCGTGTGCCAGGAGATCAAGCGTGTGCCCAAGAACATCCACCAGGGCATCGTCTCGCGCATCAAGATCATCTCCGACCTAAACATCGCCGAGCACCGCGTCCCCCAGGACGGCCACTTCGGCATGGTACAGAACGGCAAGGCCATCGACTTCCGCGTGGCTGTGCTGCCCACGGTCTACGGCGAGAAGGTGGTCATGCGTATCCTGGACAAGTCCAGCATCCTGCTGCGCCTCGAGGACCTCGGGTTTCTCCCCGGACCCCTGGAGAAGTTCCGCAAGGCCTTCACTCAGCCCCATGGGGCTCTGTTGGTGACCGGCCCCACGGGTTCCGGCAAGTCCACCTCCCTTTACGCCACCCTCAACGTGCTCAACACCGCCGAGAAGAACATCACCACCGTAGAGGACCCTGTGGAGTACCGCCTGCCGGGCATCAACCAGGTGCAGGTGAACCCCAAGGCGGGGCTCACCTTCGCCAACGCGCTGCGCAACATCCTGCGCACCTCGCCGGACATACTCATGGTGGGCGAGATCCGCGACCGCGAGACGGCCAAGACCGCCATCGAGGCCGCCCTCACCGGCCACCTGGTCCTCTCCACCCTGCATACCAACGACGCCCCCAGCGCCCTTCCGCGCCTCATCGAGATGGGGGTGGAGTCCTTCCTGGTGTCCTCGGCGGTGAACTGCGTCATGGCGCAGAGGCTGGTGCGCAAGCTCTGCCCCAACTGCAAGGTGCCGTACGAACCGGACCCCGAGGTGCTCGCGACCCTCAATTTCCCCCTGGACGAAGAGGACGGCGACCTCATCCTCTACAAGGCCAACGAGAACGGCTGCGCCAAGTGCGGGGGCACGGGGTACAAGGGGCGCGTCGGCCTCTACGAGGTCATGCCCATGAGCGAGGAGATACAGCGCCTCACGGTGAAGGAGGCCTCCGCCACGGTGATCATGAACCAGGCCAAGGAGGAGGGGCTCCTGACCATGCGCGACGACGGGTTCATCAAGGTAAAGATGGGAATTACTTCCATCGAGGAGGTCATGCGCGTGGTGGCCATCTGAGGGGGCGGAGGGCGGCCTCTTCCGGGAGGTTCACCGCACGGCCTCGACCGCTTCCTCCAGCTCTTCGTAGAAGTCGATGATCTTCTCGAACTGCGCCACCCGGAAGAGGTCCCGCACCATCTCAGAGGCGCGCGCGATCACCAGCTTCCCCCCCATGGCCTGCGCCTTTTTGTAGGCGTCGGCGATCACCGAAAGCCCGCCGCTGGAGAGGTAGCTGGCGAAGGCCATGTCCAGGACCACGTTCTTCATGCCCTTTTTGAAGACGCCGTTGATGAACCCGAAGAACTCCTCCACGTTGGTGGAGTCCACCACCCCCGCCACCTCCACCACCGCGAGCGACCTCTCCGGGTCGCTCTCCCTAACCTTCCAGGCCATGCCGCGCTCCCTCTTCCTCCGTGCCCTCACCCCGCAGGGCACGCCAGAACTGCGCGAAGACCTCGGGGATGGGAGGCATCCCGAAGGCGATGATGAAAGCGGCCAGAGTGGGCAGGATGAGCAGCAGCAGGAAGCCGGTGGGGAACATGGCCTCCACGACGTTCCTCATGATCTCCGCCCCGTTCTCCCAGATAAAGCGGAAGGAGACGAGGTCGAAGAAGATGGTGCGGAAGGCCTTGTGCTTCACGATGATCAGGAACCAGTGCAGGAACTCCCCCAGGAAGAGGGCGAAGAAGGTGACCAGGGAGGCCTGCACCGCCAGCTTGGTCCCGTGCTTCCTTCCCGCCTTCCACCAAAAGGCGAGGCCTACGAGCACCCCGATGACGATGGCCACGGCTCCGTACTCGGTGTCCCTGGGTATGAGGTAGGCGTTCACCACCGCCCACAACGCCGCTCCCCCAAAGAGCACGCCGGCGATAAAGAGGGCGGCCCGCCACCAGGAGAGCGCAATGAGGGTAAAGTCGGAAGAGCGTGGCTGGGCAAGGAAAAACCACCGCCCGGCCCTTTTCTCCCTTGCGGCGCGTTCCCTTCTCCTCCCGGCCGTCCTCGCGGCCTTCACCGCTGGCCTTCGTGCCGGCGGGGCTTCCTCGAGCGCCGCCGCGGAAGCGGTAGGCACACCCGCATCGGCTCCCTCCGGCATGAGCAGGGTGGAGACCACGTCGTGCAGCAAGGCGTCCTCCGGGGAGAGTTCCCCTTCCCCTCCCCTCACCGGCAACTTTCTCTCCCGCTTCCTGCGGCTCGGCTTCGGCACGGCGGCCGACCTCTTTGCCTCGAGGCTTCCCGCCGCGGAAGCGGGAGGCGCGCTCTCCCCGCCCGGCAGGGCCGTGGCCGCCGCCACCGGCCCGGTATCCCCCCCGTCCGAGATATCGTAACCGGTTTGCGGCTTCCCTTCCCTCGCTCCTTTTCTCCCCCTACGCCTCCCCGGGCCAGCGGCTGCCCCCCTTCCCTGGAGCAGGCTGAAATCCTCGTCCGGGCCCTGGGCGAGGAACTCGTCCGCGCCGGATACGGCACCGCCCTCAGAAACTCGCGCGCCTTCCTTATCCGCTCCTCGCCTCCGTGATCCCTTGAGACCGGTTACCCTGGCCATGATGCCGGGTCCCGCCGTGCTTGCGGGGGGAGTCGGGGAAGGGTGCTCCCCGCCGGCCCTCCGTCCCGGCTTCGGCACCGCTCTCCCAGCGGCGATGCCGCCGGCCGCCGTTGTCGCGGTTTCGAGAGACCCGGGGCCGGGCACCCTAGCCGCGGGTCCCGCCAACTCGCCCGTGCCCTCGCCTTTCCCGGCTTCCTCTTCCGCGGCCGCGGCGGACACGGGACCCGGGCTCGAGGCCATGCGCCGCCCCTCGAGAGAAGGCCATTCCCGCGCTCCCGCACCGCCTCCGTACTCGCGCTCCATATCTCTTCTGTGGCGGCGCAGACAATCGTGGCAGAGGGTGGTCTGGTCCGTCTCGCGCACGCATTCGATGCAGAAACCCGATCCGCATTCCTTGCAAGAGGCGATCTCCCGTTTGCCGGGATGTCTGGGACAGTTCAAGCGCAGCCCTCCCGTCTGGAACCGGCCGCACGCAGTGCGGCCGTATGAAACCGCCTGTCGTGTCTATATTAACTGAAAGCGCATCCCTCCGAAAGGACGGGGAAGGAAGGCCGGCGCATCGCGTCATGCATCCAGTTCCCGGGCGTACATCGCCGCGTCCTGCCCGCTTGACGGCTCTCTTGACGCGACGCCCGGATACCCGGGGGTCGGCGGTCTCCACCCAGCACCGCCCGATCTTTTCCGTACCCGCCCCTAACCGAGGCCCGAGAAACCCTTCCCGCTCTCCACTCGCCCCGCCCGGCACGCCTCGGGAAAGGCTGCGGCATCACCCGGAATTCTCCAGGTAAAGCCGGTTTATCTCCAGCTCGACGCGCTCCATCAGAGGGTCTATACCCGCCACCTTGAGCTTACTGGATAAGCCCTCAACGAGAGAAGGATAGGTGGACAGGAGCTGCTGGAAGAGCAGGAAGTCCGGATTGTGTTCGACATCGACGTTGGGGATCAGGCCTTGGGTGACGGCGATGAGGTCGTCGACCAGCTTGCCCAGTACACCCAAGAGCTGCTCGAAATAATCCCTGTACTCGCGGAGAAGGGGTGGGGGCGCCAGCCGCTCCAGCGACGAGAGCGATTCCGCAAGGGCGGCATCGAGCCTCTGCAGGCGCCCCATGAACTCGACATCGCTGCGGGGCGCTTCCAGCTGCGTGACCGAGGCCTCCTCGCGCAGGATGGGCTCCAGGGCGAGCAGGATCTCCTCCAGCCCGCCGTATACCACCTCCAGCTCGCCCACCGCTTCCCCCATGGCGGAGGCGTATTCCTCCACAACCCTTCCCAGCTCCTCTAGCTCGCCCGGATACGCGAGAGTTAAAAGCTCGTCCATGCTTGCCCTCAGTTCCGCGCAGGCGGTCCGTCCGGCTTCGATCCCCGCCCGTACATCTTGGAGGAAGGCGGCGTTCTCGAAATCGAACCTCTCCAGGCAGCCCATGAAAGCGGTGGTCTCGGCCAGGCGCGAGGATCCCCGGCGGAAGGAATCGTCGATCCGCTCCACATCTTCGCGCGTTACCGTGTCCCTTGCGCAACCCGCCGTGGCGAGAGACACGCCGGCCAGGACCAGCAAGGCCAGGGCCGGCATAGCCGTCCTCTTCCACTTCCGTCTCATCGCGCTCACAGGGAATCCTCCCCCTTACCCCCCGGTTCCTGCTGGGGCCAGGCCTTGGATCTTGAACTCCTGCCCAATGTCTACCATATATCTTGCCGTGCTTGCAGCGCGACCCGTCCCGCCGGCCCGTGCCGGCTTCTGCGGCCGGCCCTCGTGGTTGGGTCCAAATCTGTACCATTTTATGGTATTAGATTCAAGATTCAAGACCTGACCCCATAAAGAGGGCCGGCCCTTTCGAGCCGGCCTCCGTGCGAAGCTGTGACCGCGCTCAGTACGGGTCCCCTCCGTTGGCATCCCAGACGAACCCCTCGATCTTCCCGGCGATGTGATGGCCGAGGCCCAGCACGTTCAGGTCGGAGTGGAGATGCAGGATGAACTGGTCGAAGAAGGTGATCGGAGCCGAGTCGTTGTCCGGATCCACCCCGGTGGCGTTGAGGGCGTTGACCAGCGCCTGGCCGCGGGCGTTGTTGTTGGGCCCACCCAAGTTGATGATGAGGTTGGTGAGGAAGGTGCCGTTGGAGGCGATGGCCCCCGCCAGCACGTTGGTGTCCAGGGCGCCGATGAGGTTGGTGAGGAAGGTGCCGTTGGCGTTGATGGCGCCCGCCAGCACGTTGGCATTGAGGTTGGATATCAGATTGGTGAGGAAGGTCTGGTTGGTGTTGACAGCGCCTGCGATGACCGTGGGCGACAGGTTGGCCAGCAGGTTGTTGAGGAAAGCCCCGTTGGAGTTGATCACCCCCGCCAACGTGGCCGCGTTCAGGTTGGACACCAGGTTGGTCACGAAGGTCTGGTTGTTGTTGACGATGTATGCGACCTGTACCGGGTTCAGCCTGGACACCACGTCCGTAAGCCAGTTCCTCACCGAGTTGGAGTTGAGCACGTTGGCAAGGACCTGGGAGTTCAGGTTGGTGAGCAGGGTGGTGAGGAAAGCCTCGTTGGCGTTCACGGCGTTAGCCAACACGCTCGGCGACAGATTGGTGACCATGTTGGTGACGAAGGTCTGGTTGTTGTTCACCGCCCCCGCGATTACGGAGGCATCCAGGTAGCTGACCAGGCTGTTTATGAAGGCACCGTTGGCGTTGACGGCAGCCGCCAGCACCTGGGGGTTGAGCGTACCGATGAGGGTGGTGACGAATCCCTGATTGGCGTTGACGGCCGCCGCTACCACCGTGGGGTTGAGCGCCCCGATGAGGTTGGTGAGAAAGGTGCCGTTGGCGTTGACGGCAGCCGCCACCACGTTGGGATCCAAGGCGCCCACCAGGGAGGTCACGAAGGCACCGTTGGCGTTGATGGCGTTGGCCAGCACCACGGGGTTTAGGTGCTGGATAAGGCCGTTGATGAAGGTGCCGTTGGCGTTGACGGCAGCCGCCAGCACCTGGGGGTTGAGGTTGGCAAGGAGCTCCTGGACGAAGGAGCCGCTGTTGTTCAAGCCTCTGGCCGTGGCCCTTGCGGTGTTGGGGTCGAGGCCTGGCAGCAGGTTCTCGATCAGGGTGTTGCCAACCCCGAGGGCCGAGTTGTTGTTCACCGCCGTGGCGATGACCGCGGGGTTGAGGTTGTCCAGGACCGCCTGGAGAAGCGGCGCGTTGGCGTTGATGCCCGCGGCGGCTGCCTGCCCCGTTCCGGCGTTCAGGCCGGTGATAAGCCCGGTGGTGAGCGACGGGTTATCGTTGACCACACCCGCCAGCGTGCCCGCGTTGAGCCGCCCCGCCAGGTCGGACAGCCAGGCGCCGTTGTTGTTCACAATATTGGCAAGGTTCTGCGTGTTGAGCTGGGGCAGCAGGGCGTTGAGGAACGCTGCCGTTTCGGGCAGGTTGGCGAGATTTGCGATCGAACCCACGGCGTTCAACCGCAGGTCATCTAAGAGATCGCCCACCCAGGCGGGATCCAGGTTGTTGACGATGTCCACCACCATGCCGGTGTTGAGGTTGGAGATGAGATCGCCCACGAAGTCGCCGTTGTTGTTGAGTACTCCCGCCAGGATGGTCGGGTCGAGGTAGCCGATGAGGGCGTCCACGAAGGCGGTGAACTGCGGCGAGTTGGCGATGTTGCCTATCACTCCCAGGGTGGTGGCGTTGTTGAGGGCGGCGAAGAGCTGGGAGGTCCAGGCGGGATCCAGGTTGTTGACGATGTCCACCACCATGCCGGTGTTGAGGTTGGAGATGAGATCGCCCACGAAGTCGCCGTTGTTGTTGAGTACTCCCGCCAGGATGGTCGGGTCGAGGTAGCCGATGAGGGCGTCCACGAAGGCGGTGAACTGCGGCGAGTTGGCGATGTTGCCTATCACTCCCAGGGTGGTGGCGTTGTTGAGGGCGGCGAAGAGCTGGGAGGTCCAGGCGGGATCCAGGTTGTTGACGATGTCCACCACCATGCCGGTGTTGAGGTTGGAGATGAGATCGCCCACCCAGGCGCCGTTTGCATTTACTATATCCGCGATAGCCTCGGGGTCCAGGAGGGGAAGCAACCTATTGAGGAAATCTATGGTGTTGGGGTGGTTGACCATGGTGGCCACGATGTGCTCATCCAGGCCCGGCATGAGGGAACCCAGGAACCAGGGGCCGATGTCGACGAGCAGGCTGTTGACGGTTGCGGGGGTTATCCCCGAGACCAGGTCTCCCACCCAGTTCCAGTTGGTGTTCATGATCCCCGCGAGGGCAGAGGCGTCGAGCTGGGGCAGCAGCGCGTTGATGAAGGCGATGGTCGCCGGGTCGTTGGCGATGCCCGCGATGGCCCCGGTGTTCAGGTTGGGCAGGAGTGTCCCGGTGATCCAGGGCCTGAGGTCGGAGATCATGGTGTTCACCGTGGCGGGGGTAATCCCCGATACCAGATCGGCCACCCAGCCCCCGTTGCCGTTGACGATGCCCGCGAGGGCAGAGGCGTCGAGCTGGGGCAGCAGCGCGTTGATGAAGGCGATGGTCGCCGGGTCGTTGGCGATGCCCGCGATGGCCCCGGTGTTCAGGTTGGGCAGGAGTGTCCCGGTGATCCAGGGCCTGAGGTCGGAGATCATGGTGTTCACCGTGGCGGGGGTAATCCCCGATACCAGATCGGCCACCCAGCCCCCGTTGCCGTTGACGATGCCCGCGAGGGCAGAGGCGTCGAGCTGGGGCAGCAGCGCGTTGATGAAGGCGATGGTCGCCGGGTCGTTGGCGATGCCCGCGATGGCCCCGGTGTTCAGGTTGGATATCAGCCCCACAACCCATGAGGGGTTACCGTTGACGACGTCAGCGATGGTTTCAGGAGAAAGCGCTCCCACGAAGTCCACCAGGAAGGCGGAGTTGTTGTCGATGATCGCTCCCAGCTGCGCGCCGTCCAGCTCCCCGATGAGGGCGTTGATCCAGGCGGCGTTGTCGGAGACCGCGCCCGCCACCACCGAGGGGTCGAGCTTGCCCAGGAGCTGGGTGATCCAGGCTTGGTTGCCGTTTACGATGTCGGCCACGGTATCGGTGGAAAGCGCTCCCACGAAGTCCACCAGGAAGGCGGAGTTGTTGTCGATGATCGCTCCCAGCTGCGCGCCGTCCAGCTCCCCGATGAGGGCGTTGATCCAGGCGGCGTTGTCGGAGACCGCGCCCGCCACCACCGAGGGGTCGAGCTTGCCCAGGAGCTGGGTGATCCAGGCTTGGTTGCCGTTTACGATGTCGGCCACGGTATCGGTGGAAAGCGCTCCCACGAAGTCCACCAGGAAGGCGGAGTTGTTGTCGATGATCGCTCCCAGCTGCGCGCCGTCCAACTCCCCGATGAGGGCGTTGATCCAGGCGGCGTTGTCGGAGACCGCGCCCGCCACCATACCGGGATCCAAGTAGCTGAGCAGGGAACTCACGAAACCGGCGTTGGCGTTGATGGAGCCGGCGATGGAGGACGGATTGAGGAAGCCGATCAGCGAGGTGACGAACTTCTGATTGTTGATTATCGAAGCGATGAAAGACGGCTCGAGCATCCCCACCACGTCAAATACCAGTTCCTGGTTGTTGTTGAGGACGTCGGCGATGACCGCCGGATCGAGGTAACCGAGCACGTCCACGAGAAAACGGCCGTTGGCGTTGACGGCGCCCGCGAGCACCCGGGCGTCAAGCAGCCCCATCACCATGGTGAGGAAACGTCCGTTGTCGTTGACGGCCATGGCGGCGACGCAAGGATCGATCAACCCCAGCAGTCGAGAGAGCAAGCTCGGATTCTCGTTCACCGCGCGGGCCAGCACCGCGGGTTCCAGCAACCCCGCCACGCGGGTGATGAAAGTGCCGTTGTTGTTGATGACGCTGGCGATCACCACTGGGTCCAGGGAGCCTACCAGCTTGATGGCGAAATCGGCGTTGCTATTGACGATATAGGCAAGGGAGACGGGATCCAGATACTGCGCAACCTCCACGATGAACTGCGTGTTGTTGTTGACCACGTTGGCCACCACTTCGGGGTCGAGGTACTTGATCACCTCACCCAGGAAGGTCTGGTTCTCGTTGACGATGGAGGCCGCCGTCTTGGGGTCGAGGGCCGCGACCAGCTTGCATACGAAGTCCTCGTTCTCATTGATGGCCTGGGCCAGGAGGTCGACCTGGAGCAGGGGGAGGAGCTCCGCGACCAGATCGGGGTTCTCGTTAAGGGCCTGGGCGACCTCCATGGGGTCGAGGCTGCCCATGAAGTTCACCAGGATATCCTTGGAGTTGAACAGCTTTCCCAACATCGGCCCCATGGGGCTTCGCGCAGGTAAGGCCATCACGCCCCCGAAGGCGAACAGGCCCACCAGCAGGATGATCACCACGAGGTTCACCGCTTTCTGGATGTTCCTGTTGAGAAGCATCTCCATCTCCCCCTTGCTCCCTTGCTCCTGGATACGTCCTAAATCCCTGAAAATGCCAGAACCTGTGATCGCCCCCATGGGTACCGCGCCCCGGGCCGAAAGGCCGGCGACGAGCCATATCCCATCTCCAGCGGGCTTCCATCATCTTTCACGTGGGAAAGACCCGGGGGCGCATGCTCACGGCCGTGTATCGGGCTTCTCCAAGTCCTCCAGGCTCCGCCAGCCACGCTCCGTCCGGCATGCGAGTGGGACCGGTCGCCCCGGAGGCCTGGATAGTCCGGGCCGCCTCCGCTTTTCCCGTAGAGGCTGTATGGCATGACGATACGATCGGCAGGGCATGAAACGGCATGTAGGGCTGCGCTGTCCGGCAGACGAGGTCAAAGAAAGGCCCGGTCAGGAGGGATTCTTTACGAAAGCGCAGATAACGGCACTGCGCGCATGCGAACCAGCCTTTCCCTGCTTCCCTTGGTGGCAGCACAGGATGGAACGCGCCGAAACCTGAGGCCGGCCCTGCGTTTGTTTTTGCGACCCCTCTCATCCTTGTCTGCATACAGGGCTCTTTCTCTTGCCGCGCTCTTACCTGCTTAGATCTTTATGGCATTCACTCCTTCGCGATACACGTCGCTCAGGTCATTGTCTCCGGGTCGGCGGAATCTTCACCTTGCCGCGACTCCGCCGAACTCCAGCCATCTTTCGCGCTGATTCACTCCTATATATCGGGCAGCAGGGGTGGTTTTTTCACACAAGAGGGTGAATTTTATAGAAATCGTAACATCTCCGTCACACCTATGTAACATCACCGGTAACATATACGCTAAGGGTGACAGGTACGTACGTAAAATGCATAAAATGTTATGCATTTTACGGCTTGCACCCCGGGATGCATGCGCGCTGCGCGTCCGCCCCCCGCCATTCCCTTCCCGGCGCCCCACTCGCCGGTCGACGCACCGCCCGAACGCGTCGATCATCTCAAGGCCGCCGTCAATGCCTCCGTCTTTCCCGCTTCCGGGCCCATCACACCGGCGGGGTGATGGAGATGGGCTGGTTGATGCTGCTCAGGGTGGTGACGATGCGAATGTCGCCGTATCCTATCTTGTCGGTGATCAGGGCGTTGTTCACCACCGCCTCATACTTGACCCGGTAGCCGCTGTCCTTCTCCACCCACACGTCGACCTTCCCCCCGGTATTCGATGCAAGCTGTTCCGCCTGCACGTTCTTGAAGAGGGAGGAGACCTCGTTGGGGGAAAGGGTGAAGGAGAGATGGTAGGCATCGACGCCGCCGATCTTCTCCAGACCGAGGTTCTGCGAGGATGAAGCCACCTCCGGAAGGCGCGAAAAGCCTTCGAGCTGTTCCGAGGCCGCGCTGCCGCTTATGGTCGCCGGCTGTTCCTTCCACTCCTCGCTGCCAGCGCTGCGCACGTACTGTTTACCTCCCACTACGATGATCTCGCTGAAGCTCTGCCCGAAGATGGCACTGGTGGAGTGGACGTTGTTCCCGCTCACGTCGATGGAGGTGGTCTGGATCTGGCCTCCGCCGAACTTCGTGTTCTGGTAATATATGGCTACTTCCATGTGCAGGGAGGTGATGTTCTTCTCCGCCGCCTCACTCTTCTCCCAGAGCTCCTGCACCCCGGGCTCCCCCTTGCCGCAACCCGCTAGGGCCACCGCCGTGCAGGCCACCACCAGTCCCGTGACCAGCGAAACCCATATCTTCATCTGCCCGGCCTTCATCATGCTCACCCCTTTATCGTCTAGGCCCGACCATACTCCGTACGGTACATCATCTTCCCATATCGGTGTTTCGGCCTCCGACTTTACCTCCAACCGCTCCCTAGGGTGCCGCTCCGGGGCCCACCTTCGCGTCCCGGGCCCCGCATCCAGCCTCCGGTCGCCCCCCTCTTTCCCGCTTTTCCATTCCGCTCCCTTTACCGCCGCCCATCGCGCCCCGGACCGCCATTCCTGCGGAGGAGCCGGAGAGCGCCCGGGCAGCACGGGGAGCTCTCCCACGTTTTGATTATTCTACTCTCCGTAGCAGTAGACCTTGCGGTTCTGGGCGCCTATCAGCAACCGCTCCTCCGTCAGGGTCAAGGTCTGCGGCAGCACGCCCGGCAGCTCGAGATCGAAGCTGGGGGTGCCCGAATCCACGGAAAGCGCCCTGAGCTGGTCCCGGCCGCAGAGATAAGCATCCTTGTTGCTGGCATAGAGCCGAGTCCGGGCGGAGGTCTCTCCGGAGGCGGCGTCCCAGAGTCTGTCTCCCGTCCTCGCGTCCAGGGCCAGGGTACTAGACAGCAGCCCTTCCCCTCCGATCACCACCAACACCTGGCTGCCCCTCAACGCCAGGTCGGATATCACCGTGGGACCGGTCTCGTATTCCCACAGCAACTTCCCGCTCTGTGCGTCTAGGCAGAAGATCTCGAACTCCGTCGCCAGGAAGACCCTGCCGCCGTCCGCGGCGGGGCAGGCCACGGGGACGGCATGCGACTGGAAGGTCCACACCAGGCGACCGCTCCCCGACTCGAGGGCGAAGAGATCGCCCTCGTAAGATACCCCGAAGACCTGTCCCTCATAGACACATGGCGATACCTCCACGGGCCCGGCCGCCCCGAAAGACCAGCGCTTCTTGCCGCTGGCCATGTCCAGGCAGTAGAGGTGGGCGTCAACGGATCCGAAATAGACTCCGTCCCCCTCGGGAATGGGGGTAGAGGGGACTGAGCCGCCCACCTCCGCCTCCCACACCGGTTTGCCTCCGGAGGAGACCAGTCGGACCCTGCCGTCCGAGGTGGCCACCAGGATGCCCCGCTCGCAGACCGCCGGCATGCAGGACACGCCTCCTTCCGCGTCATGCCTCCACAGCGGGCGTCCGGTTTCCAGGTCCAGGCAGTAAAGTAGCCCTCTCCTGCATGCGGCGTACACCCGCCCCGCCGCTACCGCGGGGGGGCCGGCGGGCTCATCTTCCAGCCTCGTGCTCCAGAGCTCCCTCAGCCTGCCCTCGGGAGCGAGGGGGAGGTAGGAGAGGTGAGCGGGGTTTCCTCCCGGCATGGGCCAGACCCCTGCGCCCGGCGCTGTCCTCTTTCCCTCGGAGCGCAGGGTGAGCGGCAGGATCACCGCCAGCGCCGCAACGCCGGCCACGCAGGCCGCTATGAATATCCATCGCCTGGCGTTCATGGCGACACTTCCTCCGAGCAGCATCCCCTCAGCGGGGTGACGGGTATCCCCCAGCTCCAACGGGTCCCGTGTTTGCCTCATGTAAAGGGCTGGATGGTCTTCTCTTGCCGCCGAGCGAAGCCCAGTGGCGCGACGCCGGGGCTCGTCTTTGGCGTCCGTAATACCGCGCCCCCATGTGCATCCTCTAAAAGGGCGGCTCGATCTCCACCGGCTCATTGACGCCGCTGATGTTCACCACGAACCTTATATCGCCCTTGCCGATCTTCTCCGGGATGATGACCTCGCGGATGACTATCTCGTAGCGCAGGAGATAATATTCGTCGCTGTCGATCCACACCTCCACCTCTCCTCCCTTGTTGGCGCTGAAATCGAAGGAGGGCTGGCTGGAAAAGATGGACTTCACGGCCTCGGGACCGAGGAGGAAACGGAAGCGTTCCGCCTCCTCGCCGCCGATGGTCTCGGTGCCCAGGTGGGACTGGGATTCCGCCAGGGAGGGTAGTTCCAGGAACTGGGAGGAGTACTCCCTGGCCGCGTCAGACGAGGCGTCCGGCGTCACCTCCTCCCAAGTCCCGGTGGACATGTTCCGGTTATACTGCTTCCCCCCCACGCGCTTGTACTCGAAATAGACCTGGCCGAGGAGGAGATCCTGTTCGTGAAGGTCGTCCCCGTTGACGTCGATGATGATGCTCTGAATCTGCCCGCTGCCGTACTGCGTGTTCTCGTAATAGCTAGCGATCTCCATGTGCCAGGAACGGATCTCGCTGTCGGCCTCCTGCGCCCGGGACCAGAGCTCCTCTATGGTCATCTCGCCCGCGCCCTTCTCCGCCTCTTCCCCAGCCCCGCATCCCGCCAGAGAAGCGAGGCCTACGGTCGCTAGCGCAATGAGGACGGGCAAGATGGCCATATAACCGACGCCGCGCCTGCCGCCCCACAACCTCATGCCGTCTCCGCCTTCCCTCGCACCCTTTCCGTGTTTCGTCCCGAATCGCCGCGGGCTCACGCCCTTTGTAACATAGCAAACCGAATCATTTCAAACCGGATGTCCGCCCGCATCTCCGCCGTGCCACCCGGACCTGCTCTCGTCTATGAGCGGTGACCGTTATTAGCTGACGCGCGCCGCGGGACGGGGGTTCCCGGCTCGTCGTCGTAGGGGGGCGGTGAAGTCGCCATTTCCGGCCGGAAGCGTTCCTGACGCCCATCCACTCATGGTATATGTTATATATATTGACTAATATTACTAACTGTATTATATTACGCATCAGGAGGTGGTATGGAGATGATAATGACAGCCGTGGCCCTAAGCGCCGGGGAGGAAGTCCCCGGCATAATAGCGGTCCTGGAGAGACATCCCTCAGTGGAACTGTGCGGGATCTCTCGCTCCGTCGGCGATCTTTTCCGACTCCTTACCCGTTTCGCGCCCTCACTTCTCATCGCCTCGCCTGGCATCCTGGAGGAAGTCGTCCAGGAAGGCCTGACGGGCGAGGGGGCACACCACATGAGCGACCCGGTCACCTTTCTGCTACGGGAGGGGAGAGGGACAGAGGAGGGCGTCGGCCTGGAAAGGATCATGCAGCTCCCCGTGAGGATCGCCGGACTGGTCGAGCGGGAATGCGACGAAAGGGAGATTGACCGTGTTTTTCAATATATTAAAGCTAAACTAGAGATATATAATTGCGCCTGTGACTCACATACTTCAAGGAATACCAACGGCTCCGAAGGCGGCTTTTTAGTCTTTTCAGGCTGCAAGGGAGGCGTAGGCACCACCCTCCTCTCATGCTCTTTCGCGGCGGTCGCCGCCTCGGGTTCAAGGCGCGTGCTTCTTATGGAGATGGGCGGGAACCATTCCCAACTTACATATATTAAATCTAATGTTGAGGGTAAGACATTATACGAATTATCCCCCATGGCCGAGGAGGTCTCGTGGGACCTCCTGCGTATCTCCCTCTTTCGCCACCCGTGCGGGTTCTATCTACTTCCAACGGGCCGGCGGAACGCAGGCGGCAAGGGGGTAGCATCCCGGAATGCGGCACCTCTCCTGCGCAACCTGCTCTTTCTCTTCGACGTGGTGGTCATGGACCTCCGGGATCCCTGGAGCGGTGATCTCTCCCTCGTCAACCCCTTCTCTCCGCTGATCCATCTGGTCACCCTTCCCGACGTCCTGTCCGCGGCATGCGCGCGTGACGCCGCCGAGCTGCTTCGCCGCACCGGGATGGACATGTCCCGCCTGCGGCTGCTGGTCAACCGCAGAAGCGGAAACCACCTGCTGGGCCTGGAAGAGATCTCGCGTGCTACCGGGCTGGGGATCGCGGCCGTGCTTCCCGAGGACCCCCGCTCCGGTCTTGATTTCGCCGAGCTCGGAGAGGTCCCCCGCCCCGAGTCGCCCCTGGGGAGAGCGGTCGCGTCCCTGGCCGCAGGCCTGGGACTCGCCTCCACGGGACACGCGGGGACCATGGCCGACGGGCGTTCCCGCCGGAAAGGCAGGTTTCGCGGCAACGGGCCCCCGGTCAAGGTGAGGGGAGCGACGCATGGGTGGTCGGCGGAAGCCTAGCGCTCACGGGCCGGCCGTGCCCGCCGCGAGGGGCGCGCGGCCCGGAGAGGGAGATGACCGGGGAGGACGGAGATGAGAGAGGCTTAAGCGCGGCATGTCGCCCGGCGAGCGGTCGAGGGGCACCCCCGCGAGGGGCGCGCGGCCCGGAGAGGGAGATGACCGGGGAGGACGGAGATGAGAGAGGCGTATGTTCGACTGAAAGAGAAGGTCAAGGAGAGGTTGCCCCAGGGTGAGTTCTCGCCCCTTTCCGACCGCGGCTCCGAAGGCCTGAGGAGGGCGGTCCTGCGCGCGGCCCGGAGAGGGAGATGACCGGGGAGGACGGAGATGAGAGAGGCGTATGTTCGACTGAAAGAGAAGGTCAAGGAGAGGTTGCCCCAGGGTGAGTTCTCGCCCCTTTCCGACCGCGGCTCCGAAGGCCTGAGGAGGGCGGTCCTGCGCGCGGCCCGGAGAGGGAGATGACCGGGGAGGACGGAGATGAGAGAGGCGTATGTTCGACTGAAAGAGAAGGTCAAGGAGAGGTTGCCCCAGGGTGAGTTCTCGCCCCTTTCCGACCGCGGCTCCGAAGGCCTGAGGAGGGCGGTCCTGCGCGCGGCCCGCGAGGCGGCCTGGGAGGAAGGGCTGATCCTGGATCCAGCGGAGATGCAGGCAATGCTGGGGCGGTTGATAGACGACATACTCGGTCTCGGACCCCTGGAGTCCCTCATGCGCGACGAGGCCGTCACCGAGGTGATGGTAAACGGTCCGCGGTGCGTCTACATAGAAAAAGAGGGGCGCATCTATCCCTCGGATGTGGTCCTGGAGGGGGAGCAAGAGATCTACCGCATTATCGATCGTATAATCGGGCCCCTGGGGCTGCACGTGGACGAGGCCTCACCCTACGTCGATGCCCGCCTCCCCGACGGTTCCCGGGTGAACGTGGTGCTGCCCCCCCTCTCGCTCCTCGGTCCCGTGCTCACCATACGCAAGTTCCGCCGCTGCCCCTACACGGTGGAGGAGCTGACCGCGGCCGGCACCCTGACCCCTGCCCAGGCGGAGTTCCTCTCCCGCGCCGTGGCAGAGAGGAAAAACCTGGTAATCTCGGGAGGGGCGGGTACGGGCAAGACCACCCTGCTCAACGCGCTCTCCTCATGCATCGGCCGTGAGGAGCGTATCATCACCCTGGAGGACGCCGCCGAACTGCGCCTGCAACAACCGCACGTCATCCCCCTGGAGACCCGCCCTCCCAACCTCGAGGGAAAGGGAGAGGTGACCCTGAGGGACCTCCTCCGCAACGCCCTACGCATGCGCCCGGACCGCATCATCATCGGAGAGGTACGGGGCGCCGAGGCGCTCGACCTGCTGCAGGCCTTGAACACCGGCCACCGCGGATCCCTCACCACCGTGCACGCCAACTCCCCCCTTGACGCCCTCTCTCGGCTGGAGACCATGGCCCTCACCGCCGGGGTGGGCCTGCCCTCACACGCGGTCCGGGAGCAGATCCTCCAGGCCGTGGACGTCATGGTGCACATGGAGCGTACCGCCGGAGGCGAGAGACGGGTGGCGGAGGTGGCGTGCATGGAACGCGAGGAGGGGTCACAGCCCCACCTGCGCCGCGTCACCCCGAGCGCCGTCGAGAGCCCGCGCGGAGAACCCGGGGGCTCCGGCACGGTAGCATCCCTGCCCCTTCGCGTGCCGCGAGAGGAGGTGACGGCGCCCCCCCTCGCGGCGCCGCGCCCGTGATCGTTCTCGCCCTTTCCCTCGCCCTCGCCGCCGCGTCCCTCGCCGCTTTCCTCGCCTGGCGCAAAGCCGGCAGGAGAGAACGGGCATGGAAAACCCTTTTCGGAAACACGGGGCCGGACGGGCCTTCCCCCACCTCCCTCCGTTCTTGCCTTCCCGACCTTGTCTCCGCGGCCGCCACGAGACGCGGAAGGTCAGCGCTCCTCGTCGCGGCGTCGGCGGCGGCCTTCCTCCTCACCCGCAATCCATTTCTCTCCGCCTCCGTGTGGCCGGGATACGTCGCCCTGCGACGCCTCACGACCAGAAGAAGGCGAGCGCGCTCCCTCGGCGCTCTCGAGGAGCAGACGCTGGAGCTCATCGACTCCCTCAACCAGTCGCTGCGCTCGGGGCTGTCCCTCTTGCAGGCCCTGGAGGCGAGCCGCGAGGACGTGGGCGCGGAGCTCGGCGCGGAGGTGGCGCTGATCCTGCGCGACGTAGGCATGGGCTCCGGGCTGGAGGAGTCGCTCATGCTGGCCGCCGGGCGCGTTCCCTCTTCCTCCCTGCGCCTGACCTTCACCATACTGGCGCTGCTGCACGGCAGGGGCGGTGACCTGCCCCGCATCCTCGAACGCCTCCGCAGGCGGGTACAGGAAGGCCTGGAAGTGAGGCGCGAGGCGAGGATGCTCACCTCCCAGAGCCGCGCCTCCGGCTACCTCGTCGCCTCCCTTCCGGCCGCTTTCCTGGCCCTCCAGGGCCTTCTCAATCCCCGATCCCTGAGCCCGCTGCTCACCACCCCCGCCGGTAACCTCATGGTGGCGGCAGCGGTGGCGCTCAACGCGGGGGCCTTCCTGGTCATCCGCAAGATGGTCAACCCGGGGGCTTAAATGGAGGCGCTCATCGCGTTCCTCGCGGCGATATCCGTGTTCTCGCTGTGCCTCCATCTCCTCCCGGGTCTTCACAGGCGGGCCTCGGCCCTTTCCCTTCTGGGGATGGAGGAGTCGGAGGGGGCGGAGGAGCGCCCCGCTGTACGGCCACTTCCTCTCTTACGGAGGGCGGTCACCCGACTGGGAGGCCTTCTGCCGGAAGCGCCCGCGTCCGAGACCACATCCCTGCTCCAGGAGTCGGGTACGGACTGGACGCCCTCCTTCCTGAGGGGGATACGCCTGGCTTCCGCCCTGGCCCTCGCGCTCCTCCCTCTCCCCCTCGGACCCGCATGCCTCCTCCTCTCCCCCTTCCTCGCCGCGGCCGCATACCACGCTCCGGTGGTCATGCTCAAACAGCGCGCGAAGAGGCGCGGGGAGGAGCTAGCCGCCGACCTCCCCGAGATCGTGGACCTCATGGCGGTGCTCTGTTTCGCGGGCGAGAGCCTGCACACCGCCCTACACCATTCGCTCCAGGCCTGCGCCCATCACACCACCCGCGCGGTCATGGAGGGAGTGGTGGAGCGCATGAGATTGGGGGAGAGCGCCTCCGAGGCCCTGCGCCGCGCCTCCGCGCACTCCGGGCGCGAGATGCGCCGTTTCTGCCGCACCCTGCTGAGGGCGGACGAGACCGGCGCCCCCATCGCCGACATACTGGAGGAGCTGGCGGTGGAGTTCAGGAACGGTAGGCGCGAGCGCGAGAGGACGCGCGCCGCCCGGGTCTCCATCTATATCCTCTTCCCGCTCGTCTTCATGATCCTGCCCTCCTTCCTTCTCCTGACCGTGGGGGGCATCATCCTCGGGAACACCATGTAGAGACGGCTGAAAGGAGGTGAGCCGGATGCGGCAGCTGGTGGAACTGGTCCGTGATGACAGCGCCCAGACCACCGCCGAATACGCCCTGGTGATACTGGGAGCCGCGGCGGTGGCGGGAGCCCTTATCGCCTGGGCGGGGGGCACCGACATCATCAAGAGCTTCTTTAACAAGATATTCCAGCAACTGATGAAGGCCCTGGGCTGATGGAGAACGGGAGAGGGGGTCGGTGAGATGGCCACCGCCAGGCTGGCGGCGCTCCTCGCCTTCGCCGCCGCGGCGAGTTATCACGACCTGCGCTACCGCAGGGTCCCCAACGCGCTAGTTCTCGCCTTCCTGGTAGGCGGGAGCGCCATACTGGCCTGCGGGGGATGGAGCGCGCTGGGCCGCGGCCTCCGGGGCATGCTCCTCGGTTTTCTCGTCCTGCTGCCCGCCTTCTTCCTGCGTATGGTGGGAGGGGGAGACGTGAAGTCCCTTGCCGTGATCGGCCTTCTCGCCGGTCCCTCTCTGCTATGGCCGGCCTTCCTCCTGGGAGCTGTGGCGGCGGGTATGGCGGGGGCCATGCTCATAGCCGCCCGCCGCCTGCGGCGCCGCAAGGGCAAGGGCGCGGGGGAGGGGCGGGCAGGCATCCCTTACGCGGCCTTCCTCTCCCTGTCCGCCGCGCTGTGCGCGCTGCTCTTCTGAATCCCCTGCGTCACGTCGCGGGAGGAAACCCGCGTCGGTTCCAGACTATATAATGGTCCCATGTCCGGCTTACGGGAAACGGAGACGGGAGCGGGGACCTACGTCAACGTCCTCATAGACGCGCCTGCGCGCCAGCTCGACCGTCCCTTCACCTACCTCGTGCCCTCGCACCTCGAGGGAAAGGTGGTCACGGGAAGCGTGGTGCTGGTCCCTCTGCTCAACACCCTTCAGGTGGGCTACGTCCTGGGTGCCTGCGAGCCTCCCGATCTCCCGAGGATCCGCGCCATCGAGGCCCTTGTGGACGAGCCCCCGGTCTTCGACGCGGAGATGGTGAGGCTCTGCGAATGGATCGCCGAGCGCTACCTGTGCTCGCTGTCGCAGGCCTTGCGTCTGGTGGTGCCGCCTGGCCGCTCCCGACGCGTGGTGGAGTTCATATCCCTCGCCGCGGATGCCGGGCATATCCTGGAAGATATTCCCTCTAGGGCCACGCGCCGCCGCGAGATCCTCCGCGCCCTGGCCGCGAGGGGAGGCGAACTCCCCCTTCCGGAGCTCAAGGAGACGCTGGGGGCCGGGTTCTCATCCCCGGCGCTGAAAGCCCTGCTGGACAGGGGGCTGGTGAAGCGCCGCTACGTTATCCCGCGGCCTCGGGTGTCGCGGGTCACCGTGCGCCTGGCGGAGATCACCGCCGCCGGCCGCTGCGCGCTCGAAGACCCCGATGCCGCCAGGCGAACCCCCGCCCGCCTGCGCCTCCTGGAGGTACTGCGGGACCATGGCGGTGTCCTCACCGTCAGCGAGCTGCAGCACCTGGCCAGGACCTCATCCGCCGTACTGCGGGAGGCGGAGGCGGCTGGGCTGGTCTCCATCCGCCACGAGGAGAGGTTGCGCGACCCTTTCGCCATGCGTTCCTTCCCCCCCGTAGAGCCCCATGAACTGAATCCCGAGCAGGAGGAGGCGCTGCGGGCCATCAAGGAGAGGATGGATGCTGGCGAGGGCGGGGTTTTCCTACTCCACGGCATCACCGGCAGCGGCAAGACGGAGGTCTATCTCCACGCCATCGAACATGCGATATCGCGTTCCCGCACCACTCTGGTGCTGGTCCCCGAGATCGCCCTCACCCCCCAGATGGTTCAACGCTTCAAGGGAAGGTTGGGGCGCGAGGTGGCGGTCCTCCACTCCCGTCTGGGGCTCGGCGAGCGTTACGACCAGTGGCGGGGCATCAGGGAGGGATATTACCGCGTGGTCATCGGGGCGCGTTCCGCCCTCTTTGCCCCTCTGCGCGACCTCGGCCTCATCGTCATCGACGAGGAGCACGAGTCCACCTACAAGGAGAACTCCGCGCCGCGTTACCATGCCCGGGAGGTGGCGGAGGAGAGGGCGCGCCTGAGCGGCGCCGTGCTGCTCCTGGGCAGCGCCACCCCTCTCCTGGAGAGCCGCCACGCAGCCGAAAAGGGCGCCTACGGATACCTTCTCCTGCCGCGCCGCGTGGATGACCGCCCCCTGCCGGGAGCGGAGATCGTGGACATGCGGGAGCTCAGCGTACCCGGTCTGCGCACCATCCTCTCACCCCGTCTGGTCAACGCGCTGGTGAGGGTACACGAGACGGGGGAACAGGCCATCCTCTTCCTCAACCGCCGCGGTTTCGCCCGTTTCCTTCAGTGCCACGACTGTGGCTATATCTTCCAGTGCCGTAACTGCTCCGTGAGCCTTTGCTTCCATGCCCGGGAGACCTACCTTCTCTGTCACCACTGCAACTGGAGCGTATCCGATCCCTTCGTCTGCCCGCAGTGCGGCAAGAACGTGGTGCGTTACGCGGGCATCGGCACGGAGCGCGTGGAGGAGGAACTGAGACGCCTGCTGCCGCAGATGAGCTGCATCCGCATGGACGCCGACACTACCCGCCGCAAGCACGCACACTGGGATCTGCTGGAGGATTTCAAGTCCCGCCGGGCGCAGGTGCTGCTGGGGACCCAGATGATCGCCAAGGGGCTCGACATACCCAACGTCACCCTGGTGGGGGTGATAAACGCCGACACCTCCCTGGGGTTGCCGGACTTCCGCGCAGGGGAGAGGACCTTCCAGCTTCTCACCCAGGTCAGCGGCAGGGCCGGCAGGGGGAGCCTCCCGGGCAGGGTCATCGTGCAGACCTTCAACCCCGAGCACTATGCCATCCGATCCGCCGTGCGCGGGGACGCCGAGGCCTTCTACCGCCAGGAGCTCGCCTTCCGGCGCGAGGCCATGTACCCCCCCTTCAGCCGCCTGGTCAATCTGGTGATCAGCTCGGAACGCGAGGAGCACGCCCGCGCCGCCGCGGCAGGCTTGGGGGAGATCCTGCGGCCCCTCATCCAGCCCCCGGAGGGAGAACTCCTGGGGCCGGCTCCCGCCCCGCTGGCGAAGCTCAAGGGGCGCTACCGCTACCACCTCACCCTCAAGACGCCGGTGCTGGAGAAGCTGGCGGGAAGGTTGAGAGATGCCCTTTCTGCCTATGATTCCTTCCGGCAGTCCTACTGTAGGGAGGCGGGCATCCCGCGCGAGGACCTCTCCCTCGCCGTGGACGTGGACCCCGTCACCCTCCTTTGAAAAAGGCTGTCTGTACGTGCCCTGACCGCGGAAAGGTAGAGGAGGAACATATCAATAGACATGTGGGCTGAGTGGAGATGCCGGCCAGGCGGAGATGATCATGACCGGGGGTCCGAGGTTAGCGGCGAGGCGGGTGAAGTGTTAAGATGGGGCGAAAATCATCGGATGACGCCGTGTGGATGACCCGCGGGAAAGGGAGGAGTCGCGATGGTAAGGTGGCTGGCATCTCTGCGGTGGAGGGCCACGGCTTTTATCGCCGTATCCTCCTGGTACGCGGGCATCCCGGTATGGGTGCGCACCGCGGCCATCGCCATGGTGCCCGTCTTCGAGCTGCGGGGCGCCATCCCCATCGCCTACCTGACCTGGAAGATGAACATCTGGCACACCTACCTCTGGGCGGTGGTCGGGAACATGATCCCGGTGCCTTTCATCCTCCTCCTGCTGGGCCCCGTCTCCAACTGGCTGCGCCGCCATTCCGGGCTCATGGACCGCTTCTTCACCTGGCTCTTCGCCCGCACGCGCAGGAAACACGGGAAGTCGTTCGAGCGCTGGAGGGACGTGGCGCTCTCCCTCTTCGTGGCCATTCCCCTTCCCGGCACCGGGGCATGGACGGGCGCGCTGGCCGCTTTCGTCTTCGACGTCCCCTTCTGGCCCGCCCTGGCCGCCATCCTCGCGGGGGTGCTCATCGCGGGGGTGGTGGTGAGCGTGGTGGTCTACGTCTTCTCCGCCATCCCCCTCTGGCTCACCCTGGTCTCGGCGGGGGCCATGCTTGCCCTCCTGGCCGGGATCTGGGCGTACGGTCGCCGCGATAAATCCTGAAGCCCGCGGACCGCAAGCCTCCGCGTCCATGTGGTGCATGTGGCGGGAAGTCCGGCACGACCATCGTGGAGACCAAGCCTCCGCGTCCATGTGGTGCATGTGATTATTTTCCCGGCGCAGGGGGTAAAACATCATCGTAGGGCTTGAGTCGCTGAGCGGACTCACAGGCGGGGCATGGACAAGGAGGGATCGCCCATGGCAAACAAGAAGCTGACCCGCAGCGAAGCGGGGAGAAAGGGCGGCAAGACCACGCTCAAGAGGTATGGCACCGGGTTCTACCAGGAGATCGGCAGGAAAGGCGGCCGCAAGGGCGGGCAGACCACCAAGGAACGGTACGGGACCAAGTTCTACCAGGAGATCGGCAGGAAAGGCGGCTTGAAGTAGGCCGTTCCCCGAGCCCGCACCCCGCGCCGCGGCACGAGAAAGGCAAGCCGCGGAGTGCTTCCTGTGCTATAATGCGCGCGTAGAGCCATCCTCCGGCCCCATGCCGCCGACAGGGCCGCGTCACCCGCGCCGGAGATAAAGCAGATGGAGGTCGCATTGCTCAGCAGCGTGGATGTCCATAATTTTCTCCAGAACGCCAACATCCCCCATGAGCTGAGCAGGATGCCCGAACCCACCCGCACCGCCGCCAGGGCCGCCGCGGTGCTCGGCCTGCAGCCGCACCAGGTGGTGAAAGCGGTGCTCTTCCTGGCAGACGGGAAGCCGGTCATGGCCCTGGTCCCGGGGAATGCCACCGTCGATTACTCCAAGCTCAAGGCGGAGCTCGGCGCCCGGCGGCTGCGCCTCCTCAACGCGGACGAGGTGCGCCAGCTCACCGGCTACCTCATCGGCTGCACGCCGCCCGTGGCCCTGAGGTCCGAGATGGCCACGTACATCGACCTGCAGGCCCTGCGTGAGGACGTGGTGTACACGGGCGGCGGCGAACCGGGGATGATCCTCAAGATACGTTCCTATGACCTGGTGAGGGCGGCTGACGCCGAGATCGCGGACATCATCCGCTGAGCGCCCGGGGAGGAGAGCCGGTGTATCGTGCCTGTGAGTTCCTTTTCGCGCTCCTCCTGGGTTTCGCCGCCGGCTTCACCTCTGGCGCCTTCGGGGTGGGAGGGGGGATCATCACCACTCCCGCCATCCGAATGCTCCTGCAGCGCTCCTCGGATATCGCGCTAGGCACGCCTCTCCCCATCACCTTCCCCTCCGCCCTGGTGGGAGGGCTGAATTACTGGCGCGCGGGCAAGGTGGACCACCGTACCGTGGTCACCTGCGCGCTCTTCGGCCTCGCCGGCACCGGTATAGGTTCCTCCGTGACCGCCTTCATGGACACGCGCTATATCATGATCGTCACCGCGCTGGTCATCATCTACCTCTCCTGGCGCACCGCCCTGGCCGCCTTGGGCAGAGACCTCTACGGGCGCCTGGAGGCCCCCACGGAGCGCGAGCGTGCTCCGTTGTGGAAGCTGGGCGCCATCGGGTTCACGGCGGGTTTCTTCTCCGGTTTCCTGGGACTGGGCGGGGGATTCATCATGGTGCCCGCCTTTTTCTTCCTCCTGCGGCTGGAGATAAAGGAGTGCCTGGGCAACTCCCTGGTGATCATCACCATCCTATCCATACCCGGAAGCGTCATCCACGGCTTCCTGGGCCACGTGGACTGGGCGCTGGCCTTCGCCATGACCCTCGGGGTCATGCCCGGCGCCTTCACCGGCTCCTTCTTCACCCTGCGCGCGCGCAACCGGCGAGTCCTGCTGCTCTTTTCCTTACTGCTGCTGGCCATCGGTATAATATTCATGACCCGGGAGATCATGGGGTTGGTTTAGGCCGCCCCGGCAGCGGAAAGGAAGTGGTCTCGATATTCGAACCCGCCATAGCGCGCCGTGACGCCACGGGCATAGAGGAAGCCCCCCCGCATAGCTTCAAGTCCTTCTGGCCCGAGGTCAGGAGGGGCTATTCCTTCCGCAACCGGCAGCGCTACCTGGAATTCATGCGCACCTGCGACGGGCGCATATATGTCCTCCAGGATCCCGGGAGTCCGGAGACCCCCTTCGCTCTGGTGGGGAACTGGAGGAGTAACGGCGACATCAGAGCATTATGGCACCTGAAGGGGCACGGAGATGCGCGCGAACTCCTGGCGCGCGGGGTCGCCGCCAGGAGCTTCGAGGAGGGAGCAAGCCTTTTCGTGACCAGGCCCCTGGGAGAGGGGGAAGCGGAGGAATTCCGGGGCTGGGGCTTCACCCCCCTCTATCGCATAGTGCTCCTGGAAAGACGGCCTCGCCGTGTGGAGGAAAAGGATACCGGCGGAGGCGGGGTGAAGTTCATACGCTTTCACAGACGACATCTCCAGGAGGTACTGGAACTGGATTCCGCCGCCTTCGACGTTTTCTGGAGGCTTGACCGCCTCACCCTGGACGCAGTGGCCTCGTCCTGTGCCCGCAACCTGTTTCTCCTCGCCAGAGGACGCGATCGCCTGGACGGGTACGCCATCGGGGGGGTCAACGGACGCTTCGGCTACCTGCAGAGACTGGGCGTGCGGGCGGGACGACAGGGCGAAGGCATCGGGGAGGCCCTCGCCCGCCGTCTCATCTCCGCCCTGACGGCGATGGGCGCGGGGGTGATATGCGTCAACACCCAGGAGGAGAACCTGGCGGCGCGCTCTCTCTACCGCAAGCTGGGCTTCGAGGAGATGCCGCACCGCCGCCTTATCATGGGGCGCACGCCGGACGGTGCGGGGTGGGACCGGTGAGGCGCGGCGCGTCGGGGATACTCGAGCTCCGGGCGGCGGCATGCGCCGCGCTCCTGCTTTGCCTTTTGCCCGCGGGAGGCATGCCTGCCGCGGCCCAGGAGCAGGCGCCCGCGGTCTCCGCGCGCATGCAAGCCTTTTATTACCAGCCTGGAGAGCAGGCTTACCTGGACCTCCACCTCACGCTCCCCGAGGCTGAGAGGACGGGATCCCTGTACCTGGAACTGCTCATCTATCCTTCCGCGACCACCCGCTCCTCCCTGTCCGCTTTCCGCGAAGGCACGCGCCGCAGACCCCTGGTGTGGAGAGACCTCGAGGCCATCGAACCCGGAGAGGGATGGACGGACAAGATGTACGAGCTGGACCTCAAGTCCTTGGGGCTTCCTGCCGGGGTCTACCCCTTCGAGGTCCGGGCGACCGCCGGAGGCGAGACCGTGGCCTCGGACTCCAACTTCCTGGTGATCATGGACCCCGCGGCCGGCTACCCCCTCAACCTCTCGCTCCTGTGGATTCTGGACTTCCTCCCCCCCACCGACGCGCAGGGGAACGCCCTCGACGGCGCCCTGGCCGCGGCGTGCGCTTCCTCCGATACGGATACGGGATATCTCTACGCCCTGACCCGGGCCCTGAAGAGGTTCACTGCCGTGAGCACCAGCCTGGCCATCCCCGGCAGTACCTATGAGGACCTCGAGCAGCTGGCCGGGTCGGAGACCGCGGGCCAGTCGCCGTCCTCCGGCGCGGCGGTGGTACTCGCGGACCTCGCCTACCTGTCGGGCGAGAACCGCGTGGATTTCCTCACCACCCCCTATTCCTTCGCCGACCCGGACCTGCTGGCCGCGCGGGGCTGGGAGGAGGAGGCCTCGCGCCAGCTGCGCCTGGGCGCAGAGGGGAGCGGCGCGCTCGGGGCGGCATCGAAGGGTTTCGTCTCCCCTCTTTTCCGCCTGAGCGACAGCACCTTGGGGCGCCTGGCGGAGGGGGGGATGGAATTCGCGGTGGTGGGAGCGGAAGCCCTGCGGTACAGCGCCACCGGCCGGCGCCTGCTGGAGGGGGCCACTCTCTCGCAGCCGGTGCGCTTCGCGAACTCCGAGGGACTGCTGTTCAAGGCCTTCGTATGCGACGAGGCCCTGTACGCCTACCTGGAGGGGATGCCGTCCGGAGACTCCTCGCATCTCGTTCAGAACATCTTCGCCGAGCTGGCCGTGCTGCAGCGGGAGAGGCCCAACGCGGTGCGTTCATGCGTGCTCGCCTTCCCGCCCTCCTTCTCGCCCTCCCGTGATTTCATCGATGCCTTCTACGGGGCGGTCAACGCCTGCCCGTGGCTGCAGACCCGCAGGCTCTCGGAGCTGAACGCGGACCAGTTCCCGCTGGAAGGGGTGGCCGTGCAGGCCCCGGTCTACGAGGATCCCGGCTCCCCCTATCTTGATGAGCTGGAGGCCGTGAGGTCGGCGGCGGCGGACTTCCTGGCGGTCATCCCCGCGGAGCACCCCCTCGGGGCACGGCTCGAGCGCTCCCTGCTAGTGGCGGAGAACCACCGCTTCGTGCGTGACGGGGACAACGCCGCGTCCCGCACCTACCTGTCGAGTATCGAGGCGGTGGTAAAAGGCGAGCTCTCGAGGGTGAGCATCAGCAAGAAGCGATCCGTCACCCTTTCCAGCACCCAGGGGAAGCTCAGCATCGACGTCAACAGCTCCCTCGACTATCCCCTCAGCGGGGTCACCCTGCGCCTTGATAACCCCGCGCTGTCCTTTCCCGGCGGCGATTCCATGGTGGTGACCATCGAGCCGCGCGAGAACCGCTTCACCTTCGATGTGAACACCCATCGCAAGGGGTCCTTCATCGTGGACATCGTGCTGGAGGCGGGGGGGCTGGTCATCGACGGCACCTCCACCACCGTCAACACCTCCATCATCAACACCCTGGCCGTGATCATGCTGGCGGCGGTGGCCGGCCTGGTGGTCGTGGCCCTGCTTTCGCGCCGCCTCCTGCGCGGGCTGCGCGGGGGAAGGCACGCGCGGGGAAAGGCGAGCGGATGAACACGCAGCCGGAAGGCCCGCCGCCCTCCTCCCTCGAGGCTCCCGAGACCCGGGTCTTCGCCAGGGACGCGGCGGTCATGGCCCTGGGGACCGCCATCAGCCGCGTCACCGGCTTCCTGCGCTATGCCGGGCTGGCCTACGTGCTCGGCCTCACCCTGCGCTACGGCAGCACCAACCTTCCCAGCACCTACAACCTCGCCAACTCCATGCCCAACATGATCTACGACCTGGTGATGGGGGGCATCATCGCCTCCCTCTTCATACCCGTGTTCGTGGAATACCTGAGCACGCGATCCCGCGAAGAAGCCTGGTACGTGGCCAGCTCGGTCACCAACATCTCCCTGATCATCCTGGCGGCGGTCACCGCCCTGGGCATCGCGGCGAGCCCGCTGATCATCCGCCTCATGACCGCCTTCGGATCCTACTCCGCGGGCGACGTCACCACCCAGGTGGTGCGCGACCAGGCCACCTTCCTCCTGCGTTTCTTCGTGCCCCAGATCATCTTCTACGGCCTCAGCGCCATCTTCGGGGGGCTGCTCAACGCCCACCGCCATTTCGCCGCCCCCGCCTTCGCCCCCATCGCCAACAACCTGGTGGTCATCGGCACGGTGGTGGTATTCCATTTTCTTCCAGGACCGCGCGACAACCACCTGCACCTGGTGGTGCTGGCGGTGGGTACCACCCTGGGGGTGGTCGCCCAGGCCTTGGTGCAGCTCCCCGTGCTCTTGCGCATCGGGGTGCGCTACACCTTCGCCTTCGACCTCAAGCACCCCGCCATCCGCAAGATCGGCCGCCTGGCCGTGCCCCTCCTGGGCTACATACTGCTATGGCAGGTGGGGACGTGGTTCGTGTTCGCCCTCGCCATCAAGGTGGACGGGGGGGTGCCTTCTTACCAGTACGCGCAGATGTTCTTCCAGCTTCCCTATGGCATCTTCGCCGTCTCCATCATCACCGCCATCTTCCCCGCCCTCAGCGAGCACGCCGCCCTGCGCAGGCAACAGCGCTTCAAGGAGACCATGAACGGGGGCCTTCGTTCCACCGCCCTGGTCATCGTGCCCTGCGCGGTGATCTACCTCATGCTCAACCGGCCCATCATCCGTTTCCTGCTCCAGCACGGCTTCTTCAAGGCGGGGGACACCGAGCTCCTCTCCGGGGTGCTCTTCTTCTTCGCCCTGGGGCTCATCCCCTACTCCCTGGACATGCTGCTCACCAAGACCTTCTATTCCTTGCAGGATACCCGCACCCCCATGATCATCAACTGCTTCGTGGTGGCCATAAACATCGGGGCCAATCTACTCTTCTTCCGCCTCATGGGGGTCAAGGGACTCGCCCTGGGCTTCAGCGTTGCCTACGTGTTCTCCATGCTCATGGACGGTACGGTGCTGCGCCTGCGCCTGGGTCCCCTGGGGGGACGGCGCCTGGCGTCCACCGCGGCCAGGGTGCTGGCGGCCGCGGCCGCCATGGCGGCGGTGATCTACGCCGTGCTCTACCTGGTGGAGCGGCTCTTTCCCTTTGCCGGCCTGGCAAGGGAGCTCCTGGAGATGCTCCTGCCCATGGCGTGGGGACTGGTGACCTTTTTCGCCGTCGCCCATGCCCTGCGCCTGGAGGAGCTGGGGACGCTGCGGGAGATGGCGGCCGGGAGGCTCGGTCGCCTCATACATCGCGGCGCCAGGCGTTGAGAAACCGGGGAGAGAGACCGGGAGGAAAACGAGGGCGTGAAGGGCTAAAGGAACCCCGCCTGCGGCGTCGAAGGAAATGGAGGAGAATCGAAAGGGGTCTCATCTTCGATCTACGATCAGACCGGTAGGACCGGGGAGGATGCCTTGTCTAACCGAGACCGGAGATCCGGGGCAGGTTCCCTCTTGAACGGGGAAGGCGGGCAGGTATGGACCTACGTGGTCAACATCCTGCTCGCGGCGGCGGTGATCGGTTTCCTCATCACCCAGTGCGGGCCCGTGATCTGGAACCACATCTCCCTCAGGGGAACCGCCGACGACGCCGCCAGCGAGGCGGCCCTGACCTACACCCAGACGCGAGGGGACATGGAGCGCGTCAACGAGGTGGTGCGTAAACTGCTCGAGGACCGGGAGGCGCGCCTAGACGGACCCATAAACGTGGAGCGCGACGAGATGGGGCGCCCGGTGAGGATCGGCGTCCCGGTGAGAAAGATCGTCAACACTTATCTCTTCGAGAAGATCGGTTACCTCTGCCGCTACACGGAGGCCAGGGCCTACGCGGAAAAATCCCTGGAGTAGGCGGCCGCTCCCGACGCCGCTAAAAGGCTCGCCCCGGAAAAGCGTTTCAGCCGGTGCTGTCGGTTCGCCCTCCACCCTCTCGCCGGACGCGGCCATCCCCGCCGCCCCCAGAAGCGCTTGCGACAGTGGGGTCCTCGTGTCGATGGTGATGTCGTCCCCGGCGAGATCCCCGCCGTTCTCAGAAGCGCTTGCGGTAGTCGGGGCAGGAGGTGGCGTTGGGGCGCTCGGGACGGGAACACGCCGCCGGATAATCGAAGGCGCAGGTGTCGCAGAGGAACTTCTTGCCCACGAAGAACTGCTTTATCCTTTTCCAGATGTTCATGTTGCGATTCTATCACTGCTTGCCGCCGCCGCACATGACGCGGCATAGGACGACCCGACAAGGTGCACTCACATCCCGGCGCGTCCCAGCCTGTCGGTGAGGGCTATGACGCGTGTCTGCGACCACTCCAGCTCTATCTTCCCCTCCTCGGCCAGCCGGGAGAAGACCTCCACCACCCGCGGGTCGAACTGCCGTCCCGCGTTGTATCTCAGTTCCGCCATTGCCTCCTCCACGGGCATGGCCTTGCGGTAGGGACGGTCGGAGGTCATGGACTCGAAGGCGTCGGCGACGGAGATTATCCTGGCCCCCAGGGGGATCTCCTCCCCCCGCAGGCCGTCGGGATATCCCGTGCCGTCGTATCTCTCGTGGTGGTGATAGACCAGGGGCATGACCGGCTCCAGCAGCCTCACGGAGTGCAGGATCTTGGTCCCGATGAAGGGATGGTATTCCATCTCCCTTCTCTCTTCCTCGCTCAGCCTCCCGGGCTTCTTGAGGATCTCCTCCTTGATGCCGATCTTGCCCACGTCGTGGAGGATGCTGGCGTTCCTGATGATGTCCACCTCGGCGGGAGAGAGGCCCATCTCCTCCGCGATGGCCACGGCGTATTCCGTGACGCGCTGGGAATGGCCGTGGGTATAGGCGTCGCGGGCATCTATGGCGGAGGCCATGGCCGTGATCACCTCGATGTAGATCTCCTCCAGGCTCTCGAAGAGGCGGGCGTTCTCGATGGCTATGGCGGCCTGGCTCGCCAGGCTGGTGAAGAGGTTTATCTCGTGCGGGGTGAAGGCATGGGGCTCGTCGGTATAGATGTTGAGCACCCCGATCACCCTGTCCTTCAGGTTCAGGGGCACCGAGAGAAGCGAGCAGAGCCCCTCCATGCGCGCCTGCTCCGCATAGGCGTGCCGGGGGTCCTGGCGGATGTCGTACACCGCTATGGGCCTGCCCTCCAGGATGACCCTTCCCGCTATGCTCTCGCCGACCTTGATGGGGCCTTTCCTGATGTAGCTCTCCGAGAGCCCCTGGGCGGCGGCGATCACCAGCTCCTCGCTCTCCTCGTCCAGGAGCATGATGGAGCTTATCTTCGCGTCCATGAGGCCCACGCTCATCTGCACGATCTGCTGCAGCACCGTCTCCAGGTCGATGGCGGAGGTGATGGCCTTGTCGATCTCGAAGATGGCGTGCAGCTCGCCGATGCGGTCCTCGAGGTCAGAGTACAGCCGGGAGTTGTGCACCGCCAGGGCCGCCTGCACCGAGAGGGCGGAGATGAGGTTGAGGTCGTTGTCGTCCAGGCTGTCGCGCTCCTGGTTCCCGGCCAAGGCCACGCCGTAGATCTCATCCCGCCACTTAAGGGGCGAATAGACGGCGGAGCGTATGCGGCGCGTCTCCAGGAGCTGGCGGAACTCGCGCTCCATGTCCGTGTCCTTGAGCAGCAGCGGCTCGCGCTCCTCGAGCACCCTCCCGATGATCCCGTATCCCAGCGGCACCTCGAGGCCGGCCTCGCTCTCGCTCACCCCGTCGCACGACGCCACCACCAGGCGTTCCCCGTCTTTTTCCAGCCTGAACACCATGGCCACGTCGGAGTTTACGCTGCGGGAGATGGCATTGCAGAGGTTGGAATAGACCTTGTCCTCGAGGAGGGTGGAATCGAAGAGGGTGGCGAACCCCGAGACCGCGGTCAGCTCCACCATACGCCGCGCCTTCTCCTCGCTCTCGCGCTCGGCGAAATCCGCCATGAACCCCATGATGTAGGAGGCCGCGAAATAGAATACGCCCGTTCCCAGGATGCCGCCCAGCGAGGAAGTCCAGTCGATCCTCCCCGAGGCCCACATGGTGAGCGAGAACGCCGCCGTGGCCGCTCCGGCATAGGCGATGCCGGCACGCAGCCCGAACCACAGGGCCGCGTTCGCCACCGGCAGCACGTAGAGGTATTCGAACTCCCGGACGGGATTGGAGCGGGTGAAGTAGAGGAGCAGGGAGACCAGGAACATCTCGAAGAGCATAAGGCTCAGGGCGGCCAGCCTGAACCTCTGCTCGGGAACGCGGAAGATGACGCGGTCCATGATGATATAGAAGACCCCGAGCCCGACGACGACCGGGATCATCTGCGCGGCCTGGTAGCGCTCCCTCACCACCAGGTACTGGACCACGAGATAGACGAAGGCGAGAAGCCTGATCAGACGGGTGAAGAAGATCAGTCTCTTCCGCAGATCCAAGGCCACACCCCTAGCCGCTCCGCTTTGCCTCCCGGGCCTGACTCTTATAAGGTTCGATCACCCCACGGCGCGCGAAATCCTCTCGCCCGCCGCCGGCCGATATCTTTGCCACCTCCATTTCGTCTGTACGGTTATTTATCGTCTCAAAGGGCGGATAGCTGAAGACATAACTTGACCGGATTATTCTCCCCGGCAAAGGAGCTATTATTCCTCCCCCCGGCGGCATCAAGTCACCGAGGTCAGCGCACCGGCCTGCCCGAGGCAGGCCCGCCACCGTCCCGCGCGGGTGACTTCTCCGGACTTGGTCCGGGGAGGGCGCCGACTCGCCTCTCGTCTGCCTGGCCATGGAACGTCCTGACAGGTTCTCTACCACCGCCGTAAGCGGTCCCGGGGTCACTGCGAGGTCCTGCCCAGCACCGCCAGCTCCACCGCCTCCGCCCATCCCTCGTTGAGGAAGCCCTCGGTGACGATAAGGTTGTCGTATGCGGTTATCTCCTCCAGCAGATCGGGGTTGCCGTACAAACCGTTGCGCACCAGGAAGAAAGCCCCCACCTCGCGCGCGAAGGGGAGGTCGGCGGCGGAATCTCCCACCGCGATGGCCTGGGACCTGTCGAACCCGCGCAGGTTCATGTCCATGGCGGCCGCGCCCTCCTTGGTCACCCCCCGGGGCACTAAATGATAGGCTCGCACCTCCTCCACCTCCAGGGTGGGGCTGGTGCGCGGCAGCACGCCGTTGTCCACCAACACCAGGCCTGGGAACCTCTCGTCCATGAGGCGGTTGACCTCCCCCACGTCCACCAGACCGCGGAAGAGCGGTGTGCAGTCGCGGAAATCCGACCACGGCGTGTGGTATTCCATGCGCCCGGCGTAGCGTTCCAGCAGGAAATCCGGGGCTCCCGTCTCCATGATGGCCGCGTATAGGTCGGGGCAGGCATCGCCGAAGGGGCCGCCGTTGACGATCACCCTTTCGCCCAGGTCATAGACGATCTCCACTCCCAGCTCGGCGATGTAGTTCCTCATCCCCAGGACGCGCGCCGTCTCCCGGAGCTGCCTGCCGCTGCGCCCGGATACCGGGACCACGTCCACACCCCTCTCCAGTGCCTCCACCAGGGCGCGGACGGGGCGCAGGGTGTATTCACGCCGGATGTTGAGGAGGAAGTTTCCCATGGGACCCATCATGGTCCCGTCGAGGTCGGTATAGACCACGCGCACCTCTCGAAGCCCCTCGCGCACGCGCCGCCAGCGCGAGGCGGGCCCCATCTCCCGTGCCGCCTCCTCCAGCTCCCGCGCCCTACGGGTATCGAACGCCATCTCCGCGATCCTTTCCCCACTGCCTTCAGCGGCCGAACCGCCTCCGGTATTCCTCCAGCTCCGCCATGGCGGGCCTCTCCTGCACCGGCAGCAGTTTCCTCTCCAGCAGGTACTCGCCGTCGCGGTACTCCACCTGGGTCATCTCCACGCTGTATTCCTCGCGCAGCTCCAACCTGCCCAGCTCCTGCAGCCGGATGAGCACCGCCTGCACTATCTGGAAGGCCATCCTGCCCAGGGCGGGTACGGGTTGGTTGCGGTGCTGCCGCTCCACCAGGTCCACCTGCCCGATCACCCCCATGCCGTAGCGACTGTGGATGTCCATGAGCATGCCTATCTCCACCCCGTAGCCGGAGAAGAAGGGGATGCTCTCCAGCACCTCCCGTTCCCCGCCGTATTCCCCCGAAAGGGGCTGTATGAGGGCGCTGAGCTCGGGGAAGAAGAGGCTGAGCAGGGGCCGGGCCACCAGCTCCGTGACCCTGCCGCCCCCGGTGGGGAGCAGGCGGTGTTCAGCCTTGATGGGCCGCTGGTAGTACCCCTTGACGAAGCGCACGTCGGGGCGGGTGAGCAAGGGGCCCAGCAGCCCCGTCACGAAGCGGGGGTGGAAGTTGCGGATGTCCGAGTCCATCCAGATGATGATGTCCCCTCGCAGGCAGTAGAGGCTGCGCCACAGGGCGTCGCCCTTGCCCTGGGGCTCGAACATGCCGGGCAGTATCTCGTCCTGGCGGAAGACCTCCGCCCCCGCCGCCTCCGCGGCCTCCCTGGTGCCGTCCTGGCTGCCGCCGTCCACCACGCAGAGCTGGTCCACCAGGGGCACCTTCTCCATCAGCTCTTTCCGCGTGACGGCGAGGATGTCCCCGATGGTCGCCTCCTCGTTAAGGCTGGGGAGGCATACGCTCACCGTCTTTCCCGCTTCCTCCTTGATCTCCAGGAGCTTCCCGAGGTCGTCGAACTGAGCGTGGTGGAAGGTGTTGGCGTCATACCAGGCGCACCTCTCCAGCCGGCTGGAAGCGTAGCATCCCCCGTCGAGTCCCTTTCCCTCCAAATCTCCACCCCCTCCCCACTGCGACCGGTCAAGCGCTCCCGCGCCCCCGACCCGCCCCCGCCGAGAACGCCCGCAGGTTGACCTCCACCGCCTTCGCGGGCACGGCGGCGACGATGGCCTCCCGCCACGCGTCATCTGGAAAATCAAGGTAAACGGAGAGCGCCCCCAGGAGGACCGAGCCCACGGCGCGGAGATTTCCCGCCCGCGCGGCCATGTCCCGCGCGTCCAGCTCCACGGCGCGGGCGGCGTAATCGCGTATCTTCTGCAGTGCGTTCTCGGGATATTCCGCGTCCCCGCGCAGTACCGTGAGCGGGTCCAGCTGGTAGAGGTTCACGATGGCGGTGCCCTCGCCCGAGAGGTAGCGCAGGTAGCGCAGCCCCTCCAGCAGCTCGAAGGCGAGGAGGAAATCCGCCCTCCCCTCCGGTATCAGCGGCGAGTGCACCTTCTCTCCCCAGCGCACCATGCACACCACGCTGCCCCCTCGCTGCGCCATGCCGTGCACCTCGCTGGTCTTGACATCGTATCCCATGCGTAGGGCGGTCTCGGCGAGCACCCTCGCCGAGAGCACGTTACCCTGCCCCCCGACGCCGGCGAGCACCACGTCAGGCATGCCCGCTCACCTCCTCGATGGCGCCCCGCGCGCATACCTGGGCGCAGAGGGAACACCCCACGCAGAGGTCCTCGTCCACCGCCGCCGCCTCCCCCCGCATCACCAGGGCGGGACAGCCCAGGCGCATGCAGCGCCGGCAGGCGTCGCACCTCTCCACGTCCACCCGGTAAGGGGCGCCCTCACGGTGCTCCCGCAGCACGCAAGACCGCCGCGAGATGATAACCGAGGTGCGGGGCGCCGCCATCTCCTCCGCCACGGCGGCCTCCGTCTGCGCCAGGTCCCAGGGATCCACCACCCGCACCGATTCCACCCCCAGGGCGCGTGCCAGCTCCGCCAGGTCCAGGGCGTGCGTCTCCTCGCCCATGAGGGTGCGCCCCGTCCCGGGATGGTCCTGGAAGCCGGTCATGGCGGTGGTGCGGTTGTCCAGGATGATGATGGTGGTGGGCGTGCGGTTGTAGACCATGTCGATGAGGCCGGTTATCCCGCCGTGGATGAAGGTGGAATCCCCCAGCACCCCCACCACCTTGCACGCCTTGCCGGCGTTGGCCTCGCTGGAGGCGAAGGCCTTCTCCAGACCCAGGGCCATGCCCACCCCCGCGCCCATGCACACCTGGCAGTCGATTCCCGAGAGGGGCGGCAGCACGCTGAGGGTGTAACAGCCGATGTCGCTGGAAACCACGGCCCGGTTGCGCCTCAGGGCATAGAAGAGGCCGCGGTGGGGACAGCCCGGGCACATGACCGGCGGGCGTGCGGGCAGGGAGGACTCCTCGGGTAGCTCGCCGCGCTCGGGGGGAGGAGACCAGCCCCCGCCCCTGACCCCCGTGTCCATCTCCAGGAGTTCGGAGAGCGACCTCGCCACCACGTCGGGGTCCAGCTCCCCGTCCCTGGGGATACGCGCCTTTCCCACCACGTCCAGGCCCATGGCCTTGAGCCCCTCCTCTATCCAGGGCTCCATCTCCTCCACCACGTAGAGGCGGTGGAAATGCGAGGCGAACTCGCGCAGCATCTTCTCCGGCAGGGGATAGACGAATCCCAGCCTGAGCACCGAGGCCTCGGGGAAAGCCTCCCTCGCGTACTGGTAGCAGACGCCGGAGGACACGATGCCGATGCGCGTGGAGCGCATCTCCACCCGGTTGAAGGGGGAGCGCTCCGACTCTTGCTGCAGCTTCTCCAGGCGCTCTATGACCACCGGGTGCCGCAGGCGCGCGTGTCCGGGGATCATCACCCGCTTCACCGCGTCCTTCTCGTAGGGGAGGTCCACCTCGCGCCTCTCCTCGCGGTACTCCACCACGGTGCGGGAGTGGCTCACGCGCGTCTCCAGGCGCAGCATCACCGGCGTGTCGTATCTCTCCGAGAGCTCCAGGGCCGCCCCCACCATGGCGAAACATTCCGCGCTGTCGGCGGGCTCCAGCATGGGAACCTTGGCCATGCGCGCGTAGTAGCGGCTGTCCTGTTCGTTCTGGGAGGAGTGCATGCCGGGGTCGTCGGCCACCGCCAGCACCAGCCCGGCGTTTACCCCGATGTAGGGAAGGGTCATCCAGGGGTCGGCGGCGACGTTCAAGCCGACGTGCTTCATGGCCACCAGGGTCCTGGCCCCTCCCAGACACGAACCGATGCCCACCTCCAGGGCCACCTTCTCGTTGGGCGACCACTCGCAGTAGACCCCGGGTCGGCGGGCGAGCTCCTCCAGTATCTCCGTGGACGGGGTACCGGGGTAGGCCGCCGCCACGCGCACGCCCGCGCACCACGCCCCCAGGGCTACGGCTTCGTTTCCCGAAAACAGGGCCCGTTTCAAGCTCTTTTCCTCCCTCTGTGCGCGTCTCCGATCCTCCGGGAACGGCCGCGGGGAGCCGGCGCGGCCTTTTCCCCCGCCATACGCTGGAATTATAACAGGTCGGAGCCGCCGGACGGCGGGCGCGAGAGGGTGGTCCGCCCGCTCCTTATGCTAGAATTACAGGGACCGCACCCCCGCGAAGGAAAAACCTATGACCCTGGACGAACATGACGGAAGTGACAGAGACAGGCCCACGGACGAGGAACTGGTGCGCGACTTCCTCGCGGGGGACCATGCTGCCTTCGAGGAGCTGGCGACCCGCTACCAGCCGGCGATCATGAACATGGCCTACCGCCTGCTGGGGAACCGCAACGACGCCGGCGACGTGTGCCAGGAGGTCTTCGTGCTCCTGCTGCGCAAGCTGGGGTCCTTCCGCGGGGAGGCCAAGTTCTCTACCTGGCTCTACCGCGTCTCGCTCAACGCCTGCCACGACTACGCCCGCAGGTCGCGCCGCAACGTCTCCCTCTCCGAATCCCCCGGGGACAACCTCCCGGAGATCGAGCAGCGCCTGGCGGACGACGGCCTGGAGGCCCCCGAGGCGAGCATGGAACGGGCGGAGGTGCAGAAGGCGGTGAGGGAGGCCATCTCACGCCTCCCCTACAAGTTCAAGGAGATAATCTATCTGCACGATATCAGCGGATACAATTACAAAGAGGTGGCGGAGATCCTGGATATCTCCCTGGGCACGGTGAAGTCGCGCCTCAACCGCGCCCGCAACCGCCTCGCGCTGGAACTGCGGGATTTCTGGGAACAGATGCCGTGAACGTCCCATCTAATCCTGCGCGAGGGGGAACCGAGGGTAAGAAGGGTGACCGCCCACCGCGAGAGAGCGATATCGACTGAGATGAACTGCAGAAAAGCCACCAGATCCCTGGGGCCGTTCCTGGACGGCGAACTGGCCCCTTCCCGCGCTGAGGAGCTGCGGAGGCACCTCTCCTCGTGCCCGGACTGCGCGCTGCGCCACCGGCGCATGCGGGCTCTCCTGGGCGAGCTCTCCTCGCTGCCCTCCCTCCATCCCACCCCCCGTGAGAGGGAGGCGCTGCTCATCCGGCTGCGCCGCGAGCCGGCGGAGCCCGCGCCGGCTCCCTTCTTCCACCGCCGGGCGCAGCTCGCCGCCGCCGCCGTCTCGATGCTGGCCATAGCGGTCATCACCGGGGTGGCGGTCACGGTATGGAGAGGGGAACAAGCGCCGACGGTGGTGGAAAGGGAGGCGGCACCCGCGGAGCGGGGCGGATCCGAGACCGATCACGCCGACAAATACTCGACGGTTGAAAACTGGCGGCCGGATGCCGCGACACCGGGCGCGATGGCCGCGTCCCTGAAGCCATCGCCCTCACTGGTGCTCTCAGGCCGGGAATACGGACCGAGGGACCTCGAAGCCTACCGCGATGACCTGGGGGCGAGGATGGACTTCTACTCCGCTTACTGGTACCCGGCCTCCACGGGCGCCTTGGACGAGGCGGAACTGCGCGGCACGCAGCAAGAGCTGGTGGAGGAGATGGCTGCCAGGGCGGCGTCGCTGGGCGGTGACCCCGAGGGCCTCAAGAGGGCCGTGGAGTCGGCGCTCGCCGGGTCGGACGGCGAGATCCTCCTGCCCTGCCACGCGGAGCTGGCGAAGGTGAACGGCAGGGAATGCTGGCTGGTGTCCCTGAGCGGACCGGAGGATTACCTCCTCTTCCCCGACCCGCAACGCCCGCCGGCCATGGTCCTCGCCTCCCTGGGCGGCGAGGAGAGCCTGGCGGTGAGCGAATCGCTACTGAGGGAGCTGGCCGCGGTCCTGGCTCCCTGCGACGGCGCCGGCCCCTTGACCGTCACCTCGCAATGGAACGGAGCGGCGGGAAGCGGCGCAGAGGAGGGGCGGGCGTCCATCCCCCCGGACGACAGGGCCTCCGGCAAGCAGGGAGAGGAGGCGGGCGAAAGCCTCTCCGGGGTCGATTTCCGCTCCTTCCTGCGCGACCTGGCCGCCCGCTACAACAGCCTCGACATGCTTGGCAGGCTGGAGAGCCTGAACTACCAGAAGGTGATCATGATCCTGCACGGGGACTGGGCCGGGCTGGCCGCCGAGGGCGTGAACCTCGGCGACTTCCTGCGCCCCCCGCGGCGCCTGTGGGCGGTGGACCGCGAGAGCGGCGCAGTCCTCAAATAAGGTCCCGCCTCACCGCCAGGATCGCCGTCCTAAAGCCCCCGCTTTTCTCGCCCTGCTCGTGTCCGCCCTCCAATGCGGGCGGATATGACGCTTTCCGGCAGCCCTCCCGCCCGGGCGCCGCGTGCCGGAGCGCTCCGCCTCCCTCCCCGGACACCTTACGGCGCCGCTCCCCGAAAGCACTCCCGCAAGGAAAACGGGAGCGCGCGCCGTGGTCTCTACCGGTGGTCTATTCGCCAGGGCCGGGGAAGACCCGCGGCTTCGGCGAGACCGGGGAACGGGGAAAAGAACGGAGGGGCGAACCTCGCCCGAAAAAAGAGGTGGAACGTCCCCGCCATGCGCCCCACGACCTCCGTGTTGCGCAGGCACAGGGAACCCCACCCTAAAAAAGAGGGGGGAACGCCCCCCCTCTCTCATGAGACGTGGCCGGGCTAGAATACGAACAGCTGGTTGGGGTCCACTTCCTCGCGCAGGACGCGCAGCTCCTCCTCGGTGGGCTTGGGGGTCTCGGTCACGTCGTCGGGGATGATGAGCTCGAAGCCCGTGAACTGCTGCACCACCTCAGGGGTCACGCCGGGATGGTAGGAGATGAGCTTCATGCGGCAGGTCTCCTCGTCGAAGCCCATCACCCCGAGGTGCGAGATGACCCTCCAGGGCCCGCCGCCCACCAGCCCAGCTTTCTCGCGCGCTCCCGGGCCGTCCAGGAATCCCGGGGTGGTGATGTAGTCGCACTTCTCGGGGAAGCGCTCCGGCAGGTGCAGGCCCATGAAGATGACCTTGCCGCACAGGGAAGCGATGTCGTTGGCGCCGCCCGAGCCCGTGAGGCGCACCTTGGGGTTGTCGTAATCGCCGATGCAGGTGGCGTTGATGTTGCCGTACATGTCGATCTGGGCCCCGCCCAGGAAGCCCACGTCCGCGTAGCCGGCGCGGCTGTGGCCGAAGACCGAGGTCATGGAGAGGATGGTGGGCGCCTTGTGGTAGGTCCAGGAACAGGCCACCGACCAGGGGAGCACGCGGGGCTCCGGGTCCACGGCCCCGCACTCGTAGATGGCCATCATATTGGGGGCGTGCAGCTTGTGGGCCAACAGGGCGCCCACCAGGGGCAGGCCGGTGCCCACGAAGACGCTCTCGCCGTCGCTTATGAGGCGCGCGGCCACGCACGCCAGCAGTTCCCGGGGGGTGTACTGTACCTCGCTCATCTTCGTATCCTCCTTAGATGGCCCGCTTGGCCACTTCCTCGTATTTCCACTCCCGCTCGCCGCCGATGCCCCAGGTGCCCAGACCGTAGAAAGAGGCGTCGCAGGCGAGCTGTTCCAGCTTCTTGAGGTAGTCGATGACGTTCATGCCTTCATCCTCGGCGATGAGCTGGATCATCTCGAAGTGGTCCTTGGTGCCCAGGATATATTTCTCGTACCACTCCCTGGTGCTCTCGGCGGTCTTCCACTCCACGCGCACCACGCGCTCCTGGAGCCTGCGGTCGAAGTAGTACATGCCGGGCATGTCGCCGGGGTAGGCGCCGTAGGGCACCTCGCAGACCGCGTCCACGCAGTAATGGGGGACGATGACCTGGTAGGGGTTGGTGCGGATGTCCAGGGTGTCCACGATGCGCTCGCAGGTGACGATGACCTTGTGCGCCGCGATGCAGATGGAGGTGTCGTTGACCGCCGGTCCCCAGATGCGGCCGTTGCCGAACTTGTCGGCGTGATGGACGTGGATGATGGCCACGTCGGGATACATGGCCGGGACCAGACATACCGGCTCGCCCGTGAACGGGTCCTCAGCTTCTTTGATGTAGGGGTTGGTCTTCATGATGTCCGTCCCCAGCATGGACTTGCAGGCCACGTAGTTGACCCCCTTCTCCGCCGCCAGGAGGGAGAGCGCCAGCCCGCCGTGGCTCCATTCCGAATAGACCTTGAGGGTGCCGTTCTGGACCCCGCGGCGGAAGGGAGATATCAGTCCCCGCATCTCCACCCCCACGTAGGCGACATGGCATCCCTCCATGCCCCCGAACTCGTGCCAGGCGGTGTTCATCCCCCCGGGGGTGAAGATGCCCACCAGGTCCTTCTTGCGCTGGCGCCCGATCTCCCAGAACGCCGCCATGGGCCCGCGCACGTAGGCGAAGCCCGTCTCCACGATGGAGTCGCCGTCCTGCACGAACTCGGCGACGGCGTCCTTGAGGGGCATGCGCTTGTCCTTCTCCGCCCTCGACTTCCTCAGCTTCACCTCCCGGGCGAGCTGGTGGTCGAAAAGTCTCTCGTTGGCATGGCTCATCCTCGTACCTCCCGGTCTCTAGTGGCGGATTGTGGAACAGGGCTCGAAAGCGCTCCGGCCGCTTGTGAGGGAAATGTCCTTTTCGTTCCGCGATCGGCGGTCGCACCGGGGATGGTGCTCACCCTGGTCCATCTCCTGTCTCGTCTTGTGCTGCATCCTCTATCGCCGTTCGATAAACGGTCCCGTATATTTTTACACCAAAACCGCCCTCCTGCCAACCGGCGCCCGCCTCCGCCCGTCTCTGCGCCTCCCAGGCGGCGGTCTCCGGGTGGGCACGGGCACAGGCGAGGGACGCCCTTCCCCGCCATGACCCGCATCCTTTTGTGCCGGGGCTTCTTTGGACTATGCTTAAGTCGCCCTGACGACGAAGTGCGCGAGGAAGGAAGTCATATGCATGAGCTCGGAGTGACCGAGAGCATCGCCGCCATCTGCCTGAAGCATGCGCAGCGCAACAACGCCAGGAGGATAATTAAGGTCAACGTCAAGCTGGGGGAGCTGGCGGGGATCGTGGACCATTACGTCAGCTTCTACTGGGACATGGTCACCAGGGACACCATCGCCCAGGGCGCGGAGCTCAACTTCATCAAGGTCCCGGTGGTGGCGTATTGTAAGGAGTGCGAGGAGCGGTTCGCGGTGGAGGAGTTCGACCTCACCTGTCCCAGGTGTGGCAGGGCGGAAACGGAGCTGGTCTCCGGCCGGGAGTTCATGGTGGAGTCCATCGAGATAGAGTAGGAGGGAAGATGGACGTAGAGGTGCTGGAGGGGATATTCGACGCCAACGAGAAGATCGCGCGGGAGAACGCCTCCCTTCTGCTCGCGCACGGGGTGCTGGCGGTCAACCTCATGGCCTCGCCCGGCGCCGGCAAGACCTCCCTCATCGCCGGCACCCTCGAACGCCTGGAGGGGCGGCTGCGCGCGGGGGTCATCGAGGGAGACATAGCGTCCAGCGTGGACGCCGAGAAGATCAAGGCCTACGGCGTGCCGGTGGTCCAGATCAACACCGGCGGAGCCTGCCACCTCGACGCGGTGATGATCCGCCAGGCCCTGGACCACCTCGACCTCGTCTCCCTCGACCTCCTGATCATCGAGAACGTGGGCAACCTGGTATGCCCGGCCGAGTTCAAGCTGGGGGAATCCATGCGGGCCATGATCCTCTCCGTGGCCGAGGGGCACGACAAACCGCTGAAGTACCCCCTCATGTTCAGCGAGTCAGACGTGCTGGTGGTGAACAAGACCGACCTCATCGGCCTGGGAGATTTTGACATGGAAGAGCTGCGCGGCACCGTCAAGCGCATGAACCCGGACATGGTCATCTTCGAGGTGAGCTGCCGCACCGGCGACGGGCTCGACGCCTGGGTTGACTGGCTGGCGGAGAAGGCCGTGGAATACGGGGGGCGGGCGGGGAAGGCCTGACGCGTTGTCCCCTGCTTTTCCCCTCCGTGCCGGCCTGCACCACATGCCGCGGAAAGTCACGTGGACTTCTCCTGGCGGGGGCCCTCCGGCATGCGCGGCGCGCTCGAGCATGCCCCGGTCCGAAAACACGGTGGGCACCCCCACGCAGACCCTGCGGCGATAGAAGCAGACCGTTCCCTGCGGCAGCAAGGGACGGTGGAATGGCGATACATCCATATCATGTAAGGCGGCGAAGAGCCCGGTGTCCGGCACACCTAGTGGGCGGTCCACAAGGCCGGGAAAGGGGGTTTCCGATAGCAGTAAAGATGAAGGCTCCGGCGGGGATATAGTCGTGATGCTGGCGACACTCGTCGCTCCGGCGTGAAGCGCACAGGGAACTATACGGTGGGCTGAAAACGTGGTGGCCCTGTGCAGCATAGCGGGCAAGAGTGTTTTTGGTCCCGCCATCGCCTCCGACGGTGCGGGCGGGGCCGTTGCGGCCTGGGTGGACCCCCGCTCAGATTCCGGGGGCATCTACGCACAGCGGGTATCCGACGTCCACGTCATCACCGCCGCCGCGGGCTCCGTGGGCTCCATAGAGCCCTCGTGCGAGGTACTGGTGCGCGACGGAGAAGACCAGGCCTTCGCCGTCTCCCCCGACCCCGGCTACGAGATAGCCGATGTGACAGTGGATGGAGAGAGCGAGGGGGCGGTGTAGGAATACGCCTTTCACAACGTGACCACCGACCACGCCATAGAGGCGACCTTCGCCCCCGCAGCCCCCGCGGTCAACGCCCGGTACCTGGCCGAGGGCTCCATGGACGGGGACATGGAGACCTGGGTGCTGGCGCAGAACCCAACCCCCGCCCGGTGACCGTGGACATATCCCTCATGACCGGGGAGGGAGAGAGGCCGGGGCCTCAAGGCTACGTGGTGGACGCCGGCCGGCGCGCCACCTTCATAGCCAACGACTACGTGACCGACTACCACGTCTCCGCCCTGGTCGCCTCCAGGGGCGGAGGGGTGGTCCGCGAGCGGGCCATGTACGGGCCGGGCAGGATCTGGTCCCACTCCTCCGTGGGACACGCGAGGAGATAGCGGCGGCGGAAGAGAGGGGCGGCGGGTGCCGCCCTCTTTTTCGCTGCGCGCGTGCGCGGTTTAACGGGAGCTCTTCACCCTCTGCACGGATAGACCGGGCGTGCCGCGGCGGGGGCTCAGAGGACGACCAGCACCAGCACGAGCGCGGCGGCAAGCACCAGCCGGTAGACCGCGTAGGGGCGGAAGGTGCCGGATTCGAGGCGGGTGAGGAGCACCCTGATGGCCAGGTAGCCGGTGACGGCGGAGGCGGCGGCGCCGCAGAGCATGGGCCACGCCGCCCCCCCCGGCATCTCCGCCCTGAGGAGCTTGAATCCTTCGTATGCCGCCGCCGCCCCGATGATGGGCACGGAGAGGAGGAAGGAGAAATCTGCCGCCTCCCTGCGCTCCAGCCCCCCCGCACGCGCCGCCGAGATGGAGGCGCCGGAACGCGAGACCCCGGGCATGACGGCCAGAGCCTGGGCCACGCCCACCGCCAGGGCCTGCCTCCATCCCGCCTCCCGCCAGGTGAGGGCCTCGCTGCCCAGGGCGTCGGCGCACCACAGCGCCAGACCGAAGGCGGCCAGGGTAAAGGCCATGAGCAGCGGCATCCCCTCCATCATCTCCGAGCTCTCGGCGAACACCGCCCCCAGCACCACCCCCGGGACGGTGGCGAGGAGCAGCATCCATCCCAGGCGCGCCTCCTCCCCGCCCCGCCCCCTTCCCGTCAACTCGCCCAGGCAGGCGAGGACGATCCTCCACAGACGGCGCCGGTAGTGCCAGACCACCGCGATCCAAGTCCCCAGATGCAGCGCCACCAGGAAGGAGAGGTCGGGCTCGCCCCATCCGAAGAGGTGGATGAGGAGGGCGAGGTGGGCGGAGCTGGATATGGGCCAGAACTCCGTGACCCCCTGCACCGCTCCCAGGAAAAGGGCGGGAAGGATCCCCATCACGCACCCCGCGCGGGAAGTGACCGCAGGCGGTCTCCCCTCTCGGCGAGCATGGAGGCCACGCGAGCCGCCCGCTCGGGGTTGGTGTAGATGGTGATGCGGTCCCAGGGATACCCGGAGAGGAGGTCGCTGTCGGAGTCCCTCTGGGGCATGCCCACGGTGACGATGGGCTTGCCCTGCTCCTCCATGAGCTCCGCCACCCGGCGCGCGAAGGCGGCGCTCCTCTCCTGCACGTAATACCGGCGTGCTCTCTCCAGGTCGCCCATGTCCTCCCCCTGCTCCTCCCTTCCCGCCAGCCCGAAGGCGCCCGCGGCATTGATGGTGCCCAGGGAGACCACGAGGTCGTAATGGGGGCAGGTGGCAAGTATTTCCAGGCAGCGCACGTGCTTGTCCAGGTCCAGGATGCCCACCATGTCCACGGGGTTACCCTTACTCCAGTAGGAAGGCAGGATGCCGGCCAGCTCCTCCCTGATCTCCGGAGGAAGCGGGGCCACGTCGAGGCCCGCGCGCTCGCAGAGGTCGGCGGCCACCACCGCCCATCCCCCTCCCCAGGAGAGGATGGCCGTCCTGCGGCCCCGCGCCGCGGGCAGCTTCACCAGCGCGTCGGAAAAATCCAGCATCTCCTCCGTGGTCTCCGCCCGGATCATCCCCGCCTGGCGGATCATGCCCTGGTAGATCTCGCGCGAGCCGGCCATGGAGGCGCTATGGGATGCGGCAGCCCGGCTGCCGGCCCCCGTCCCGCCGGCCTTGTAGATGACGACGGGCTTATGGGGGGTTATCTCCTCCGCCAGCTCCAGGATGCGCCGCGGGCGCTTGAACCCCTCCACGTAGAGGAGGATCACCCGGGTCTCATCGTCGCGCGCGAAGTACTCCAGGTAGTCGGCGAAATCGAGGTCGCACTCGTTGCCTATGCACACGAACCGGGAGAACCCGATGCCGCGATAGGACCCCCAGCCCAGCATCTGGGTGCCCAGGTTGCCGCTCTGGGCGGCGAAGGCGACGTGGCCGGCGCGCGGCTGCACCGGAGGCATGAGGGCGGTCAGGCTCCAGGGCGCGGAGGTGATGCCCATGGTGTTGGGCCCCACCAGCCTGATGCCCAGGGAACGTGCCTTCCTCACCAGGCTCTCCTCCATGGCCCGCCCCTCGGGGGAGGACTCGCTGAAACCCCCGGAGATGACGATGGCCACCTTCACCCCGGCCCGGGCGCAGTCCTCCATCACCCCCTCCACCTTCTCGGCGGGGATGGTGATCATGGCCAGGTCTATCTCCTTGCCGATAGCGGCAAGGCTGCGGTGAACGGGTATCCCCTTGAGCTCGCCTCCCCGGGGATTGACCAGGTAGAGCTCTCCTTTATAACCGTCCCGAAGGATGTTGGTGGGGATGATGTTGCCCCACTTGCCCAGGTTGGCCGACGCTCCCACGACGGCCATGCGGCGGGGGTTGAAGAGCGCTTCCACCGCCCGCATGCTCTCTGGTGTCAATTTCCGCCTCCTTTTCGCCCCCGTGAACCGTGCCTCCGGCTGCTTCCGCCCGGACCCTCCCGTCCCGGACCGCAGCCTCCCGCCGTTGGCCGTCCCGCCCCTCACCCCGTCGCCGGTTTTCCGCGGCACCCCGCGAGCGTTCCGCCGACCCCGGTCTCCGATGCGGCCTCATCGGATCGCGTAAGGCCGGGAGGCAGAGAAACGGCCTCAGAGTTCCTGCACGCGTTCCGCCAGCTCCTTTCCCTCCGCTATGAAGACATCTATCCTGGCGCTGAGGCCCGACAGGATGCCCAGGGCCTCCTCCCTCAGCGCGGGAGCCTCCGCGACGGCGCCCGCGAACCATTCCCGGAAACGCTGGTAAGGCCCCATGTCCTCGGGCTTTATCTCGCGGTCCACCGTGGCGGCCGCGTCGTCGATGGAGTGTAGATATCCCCACAGGCGCTCCCGGAAAGCGAGCAGGTCGTCGGGAGGCTCCATGCCCCTCAACTCGCGGCAATACCCGCTCATGGTCTTGCTGTCCTCCGCGGCGGCGGCCTTTATCTCCGGCACCCCAGCGTTTTCGGGAAGCCCGGGCAGGGCGATGTTCTCCACGTCGGCGAGCATGGGGAGAGCCGCCTCGAAGAACCCGATGGTGTTTTCGGCGTCGCTCATGTCCCGCACCCCTCGGGCATAGAAATCCATGAGGTCCAGGTGCAGCGGGACCGCCTCGGGAGGCGGGTACATGGCGTCTGCCTTCTGCCACGCCGCGTCGAAGACCTCCGCGGCCTGGCGGAAGAGCTCCTGCAGGTCGGGCAGGTCGTAGTAGTCCCTGGGGTCGAGCCCGCCCATCTCTCCCAGGAGCGCCCCCAGGTCCCAGGCCACCCCGTCGTGGAGTTCCGAGACGGCCTCGAGGTATTCCGAAAGCCCCATCTCCGTCCCCCCTCCGCATCCGAAGGAGACGGCTAGCAGGCATCCCGCGAGTAAGAAGGCTGTCACGCGCCGCATACCACAACTCCCTTGTCAGCGAGCCAGGGCTGAGACCATTATATATCCGGCCGCGCTCCACCGTGCATACAATTCCCTCCAGACGTAGTACCATGGTTCCCAGATCGAACATTTGGGAGATCACCCCTTTCCTCTTGTCGAACTTGCTTGATTTGTCAGGATGATAGGGTGGCCTCTCAAACTTTTTCAGCCCAAAGCGCCTACTTAAACGTTACAGCATCCCCTCCAGGCCCCGTTCCGGGGCGGACGGCCAGGCATACAGACCATACATTAATGTTCATTCATGCTTGCCTGTGGTGGTAAAATTCTAATTACGGCCCTGCGACAAGGAAAAGGGCGGTGGACTTTTTGCACAGACGGGAAACACAGATGCGAGGCAATGGAAGCGAATCCGCGAGCAGCGCCTACAAGGTGAGGATAAGCAAAGGGTTCGTGGATGCCTCCTTCGGCGAGGGCTTCCTGGTGGAGGTCTGGGACTTCCGCGTGCAGCGCCTGGTGTACGGGGAGAAATACAAGGAGCTGAACCAGGCCAGGAGGCGCCAGAAGGAGATCAGGAACGACCTCGAGAACATGAGCCTTGACCGCTTTCGCCAGGCCTACCTCTCGCGCCAGCACAGGGTATAGCGAGACCCCTCTTCGCCGTCCTGGATCATCGCCCTGGCCCGCATCATCCTGTAGTCCATCCAGGTCTACTCCCCATATATGCCCGTCCCTCCCTTCTCTCTGAGGAGGGATTCAAGACACTCTCAGACGTTGCTTGCTTGCTCGGGTATGTACGGTTTTAATGGCCAGGACCTGGTCGTTCCTATCTGGCGGTCGACATCCAAGAGACTCCGGTTCTTCCCTGCCTGCTCAGGTATGTGCGATCTTGAACGGCCAGGACATGATCGTTCCTGCCTGGCCGTTGACATGTCGGCATTTACGCCGCGGTTTCGACGTCCTGCCATCGGAGGACCGGGCAGCCGCCCGCCCGGATCGGGTGCTTCCAGTTGAACAGCTTGGCGCGTTGAATAGCATGATGCGTCCGGCTCCAACCCTGTCGCGCGGGCATCCTCCAGTACGGATCAGTTGCTTCCGGGGGGATTCACCCCGTAGACCGCCAGGGTGGTGAGTGCCCGTTCCCTCAACCTCCGTTTGAGTTCCGGGGGCGAGATCACCTTCACCTCCGTCCCGTGGCGGAGCAGCTCCCGCTCCAGCCAGGAGAGGTTGTCGGTGCGCAGGGTGCACACCAGGCGGCCCCTTACCTCCTCGCAGCTCGAGAAGGTGGGCTGCTCCCTGGCCCAGTCCGCCAGAGCGGAAGAGAAGCTCAGCTTCACCTCGATCTCCCCGCTTTCCGCAGCCCCGTAGGGACTCGGGAGGCCGGACTCTACCTCCTCTCCCGGAGGCGGCTCGAAGGTCTCCTCCGTGGTCTCCAGCTCCTTGATGCGATCCACGCGGAAAACCCTCCCCTCGCCGCTGCGTTCGTCCCAGGCGCGCAGGTACCAGTGTCCCATGCCGAATTCCAGGGAGAGGGGGCGGACGCGGCGCCGCGTCAGCTCATCCCTGCCGTAGGAATAATATTCCATCTCCACCACCCGCCTCTCGCCGCAGGCGCGTGAGAGCTCCGAGAGCACCTCTCTTTCGTGGGAAGGGGGTTTTATGGCTATCCTCCCGTCGATCTCCTCGCGCGATGGGCGACCCTGGCTGAGAGCCCTCGATATCTTCTCCATGGCCGAGAGCAGGGGCTCCGAGGCCTCCTCCCCCGAGAGCTCCACCAGGGCTCTGCAGGCCAGGTGCAGCCCTGACAGCTCGGCGGGAGTGAAGCGCAGCGGGCGCGCGAAGTAGTCGGCCATGCGTATGAACACCCTGTCCCCGTCTATATCCACCTCGATGAGGTCGGCGGGGGTGTAGTCCGGCTGACCGCACAGGAAGATGAGGTTGAGGTCGCGCACCAGCTGGTCGCGGGAGACGCCGAAGACCTCGCAAAGCTCACCCAGGGTCGCTCCCTGGTGCTTGAGCACGTAGGGCACCAGGGAGAGGAGCCGCTGTATCCTGGCTCTCTGATCCGCCATCCTACACATCTCCCAGGCTCTTCAGGAGTCTTTCCAGGCGCCGCACGGTCTTCTCCCGCAGGTCGGGGGGGGAGAGCACCTCGGCGTCCTCGGCATAGGAGAGCACCCAGTTCAGGAAGGCGTCCTCGTTGCGCACCGTCACCTCCAGCACCCCTCCCCCGTCGGGGGCGGCCTCGAAACGGTAGACGTCTCCCAGGTCCTTCTCCACCTGCCAGGCCATGCGGGGGGAGAAGCGCACCCTGGCCTCGCGGGGAGCTCCTTCCTCGAACTCCCAAGGGAGGATGCGCGCGTGCTCCTCCAGCCGGAAGTCCGGGGGGCGGACGAAGTCCGGCCCCTTTCCCTCCCGGTGCGCGAACTCCACCTCCGACTCGATGCGCGAGACCCGGAAGGAGCGCACCTCCCCGCGCAGGTGACAGAATCCCACCACATACCAGGAGCCGCGCTCCAGGTACAGCCCATAGGGGTCGAGCTCTCGCTCCTTCGCCCTGCCCTTCCCCTTCCCCGGGGAACGGTAGGCGAAACGCACGGTGCGGCATTCCACCGCCGCCCGCCACAGCATGTTGAGGACCTCCTCGCGTTCGCGGATAGGGGCAAAGCGCAGGCGCGGCGCCGCCGGGCCGCCCAGCCTGCTGCCCTCCCCCAGGTCCGGGCTCAGCTTCCTGAGCGCCGCTGCGGCCTCCCGCGAGAAGGGGATGAGCTCCCCGGAGGAAAGGCGGTTGACCAGCAGTAGGGCGACCTTCTCCTCGGGGCTGAAGTCCAGCTCGGGAAGATAGTACTGTTCCTTGGGGATGCGGTAGCCAAACTCCTCCCCCAGAGCGTCCACGGGCACCACCTGGATGGGAATCCCCATCTCGCGTAGCTCGCTCTTGTCTCGCTCGAACATGCGCTTGAAGGCGGACATGGATGCCTGTCCGTAGCCGGGTATGGAGGACCTTATCTGCTCCAGGGTCACCGGTTTTCGCGCCTGGAGCAGCATGGCGATGAGGTCGATGAGGCGCTCCGCCTTGTTCAAGCAGCACCTCCCCGCCCCATCCCGCGGCTGGCCCTCCCACGGGGAAAGGAGAGCATGCACGCGGGCTGCGCCCGCCCTCGACCTCGCCGCCCACGGGAGGTCACGCTGTCACCGCGGGTGAGGGAAGGATTGTCATCGGGGGATGCTAGCCTCGTGATGTAAGGCAGGAAGACCGCTGAACAGGCAGGTGTGAAGATGAAAGGTTTGCGGACCGTTCTTTTCCTATCGGGCATACTCCTCGCCTCCCTGGCAGAGAGCTCGGGGCCGGCATGGCTGCTCGCCGCGGCCGGGAGCCTGGTCTCCTTCGTCGCCCTGCTGGTGATCTGCGTGAGGGAGGAGACGGCGGTCGCCGCGGCGCAGAGGTCCCGCCTGGAGACCCTGGAGGCCTCCGCGCTCCGTCCCTCCCCCGTCCCGCCCGAGGCCGCGAACGGCCGCGTCATCGCGTCCGTGGAGGGCATGTCCATCCTCACCCCCTCCGCCTCGCTCTCCCGCGGTCCGCGGGGCGGCACGGACACCGCGCCCCGCGCAACGATTCCAGGCCGGAGGTCAACCGCCGCGCCTCTTCCGGCATCCGGCCACCGGCAGGGATGCAGCGTCCCCTGAACCCGGCTACAGCGCGGTGCAAAAGGGCACGCGTAGGCCCCTGGGTCGCCTCCTCGAAGATCGTCGTGGATCAAGCTCCAACCCCCGGGGTGGTCCCGCAACATCATGCCCGATTTCCTCGTTCGGTCTTCCTGATCCCCGCCGTACGCCCCGCTCCGGCTGGTATCCCGGAGCCCCGGCATCCGGCCCCATCCGCCCGGGTTTCCGGCTCTCATCCGCATCCCATCCCCATGATATCACCGAACATCACCCGCCGTACCGGTCTTTCCTCCCGTGGGGACTCCGGCGCCGGGGAGTTGCCATGACCCCACGCGACGGAGGGCCGGAGAGGACGCGCGCTTGCTCCGCGGCGCGGGGCATGCTCCGGAAGCCGCTTCTGGTATCATTATGCCGTATCAGGGAGACCCGTAAAGGCTTTCCACGCCGGTGAACTCGCGAGGGGGGAACGCTATGGTCAGGAAAAAGCGTGGGGACGAACGGGGGAAGGAGAAGCGCCGCGATGGCATGAGACGCCCGGTGCTCCTGTCATCCCTTGTCGCGCTGCCCCTCCTGCCCGGCGCCGCCAGGAAGGTGGCGGAGCTCGAGGGCAGGCGCAAGGGCTTCGAGGTCAGGCAGTTCAAGCTCACGACGAGGGACGGCACCCGCCTTTCGGCCGCCCTCTACGTGCCCGGGGGCGAGGGCCCCTTCCCCGCCCTGGTGATGGTGCATTCATGGATGCTGTCGCGCTGGCAATGCCATCTCTATGCCCCCTACTTCGCCTCCGCCGGTTATGTGGTCCTGACCTACGACTGCCGGGGTTGGGGGTCGTCGAGGGGAAAGACCCACTGCGCCGACCCGGAACTGGAGCTCCGCGACCTCGAGGAGGCCATCGACTGGCTGACGAGGGACAGCGGCCTGCCCCTCAAGGAGGGCGCGGTGGGGATCACCGGCATATCTTACGGCGGCGGCCATTCCTTCCTCATCGCCTCTCGTGACCCCCGGGTGAAAGCCGCGGCGCCCATCAACGGCTGGACTGACCTGCGGGAGAGCCTCCTGCCGCAGGGGTCTCTGAAGATCTTCTGGGGGATGCTGCTGCTCCTGACAGCCTCCTGTGCCACCCGCCTCGACCCCCGCAACCCGCTCTACCGCTGGACGGGGACCATGTTGCTGCGGCGAGGCGACGCCGAAGCCTTCGAGGAGGACATGCGCCGCCGATCCCGCCTGCAGGATGCGGAAAACATCGACACCCCCATGCTCATCGTGGGCTCGTGGAACGACGACCTCTTCGAGCCCAACCAGATGATGCATTTTTACGAGAGGCTGAGGTCCCCCAAGATGCTCTACATCGCCAACGGCATCCACGGGCTGGACGCCGGATTCGGGCCGCGCTGGGCGGGGAAGGATATCTGGGCGCTGATACGACGCTGGTTCGACCACTGGCTTAAGGGAGAGGACAACGGGATGCTCGAGGAGCCTCCCGTGCGCCTTTACCGGCCCTGGAAAAAAACGGTGGAGCCGGAGGAATCCTGGCCCCCTCCGGGCGTCACCATGCACCGCCTCTTCCTCGGCGATGATGACGGCGCTCTCAAGATGAGTTCCCGGCCCGGGGAGGGCAAGGGCGAGCTGGACCTCAAGCCCCGCCTCCTGAGCCCGGCCAGCTCCGGACCCTCGGTGGTGAGACCCCAAGCCCTGGGGTTCGTGATGCCGGGGCCGGGCCGTGACCGCGGCAGAGGATACTTTTCCTTCACCACCGCCCCCTCCCGGCGCGATTTCGAGCTCATCGGGATACCCAGGCTGACCCTGGCCGTCGAGCCCCGTCAGGAGCGGGTGCAGGTCAACGCCCTCCTTTACGACGTCCCTCCCCACGGCAGGCTTCCACGCCTCATAACCTACGGCACCGCCACCCTAGAGGGGCTGCGACCGGGGGAGGAGCACCGGTTGTCCATGGAGCTGGTGGCGGCGGATTACCTGCTGGAGGTGGGACATTCCTTCCGCCTCACCCTGACCGGGACCAACCTCTCCTTCGTGCTGCCCGTCCTCGGGAAAGGCGCCAGGATCATCTACGGGGAGGGGAAGAGCTTCCTCGAACTGCCCCTGAGGGAGGTAGGGATCGGGGCATAGAGGCCCGTCGCAGCAGACGTATCATGGGAAGGGGCGGAAAAAGCGAGGCGGGCGGGGTCCGGGAAGGCACATCGCCGCGGACACCATGGAGCCGGAGCCTGCCCCGGCGCGGAAGGAGGGGTATCTCATGGTGAGGCGCACGGTCTGCGCGGTCCTGGCGGCGTTCCTCCTCCTCGCCTTCCCGTCATGTGGACGGCTTGCCGCCTCCGCGTTCGCCCTCCCCTCCGGGGACGGCACCTGCGGCGAGGCGAGCTCGAGCGGCTCCCCCACCTGGTATTTCGCCGAGGGCTATACCGGCGAGGGGTTCCAGGAATACCTGGTCGTATTCAACCCCTCGGAAGAGGCGACCTCCCTCAGGGCGACCCCTCTCTTCAACCACTCGCTGTTGTCCGCCTCCCGCCCCGCCCAACAGCCCCCTGCCGGCGACGGGGAGCCGCGCTCCGCGGGAGGCGAACGGGGCGAGGCGATCGCCCTGGAGCTGCCTGGCGAAACCCGCGTCACCCTGGACGTCAATTCCCTGGTGGGCCCGAACCGGGAGGTGTCCTTTCTCCTGGAGGCGGAAAGACCCGTGGTCGCCGAGAGGCCGATGTACTTCACCTACCGCGGGATCTGGAAGGGCTGCACGGTGACGGGCGGCTCGGCATCTCTTTCCAGCATATGGTATTTCGCCGAGGGCTGCACGCGACGGGGCTTCGAGACTTGGGTACTCCTCGCCAATCCCGGTGAGGCGGCGGCTCGGGCCACGGTGCGGCTCATCCTCGAGGACGGTTCCGCGGCCCCCGTCCCCGTGGAGCTGCCGCCCCTCTCGCGGCGCACGCTTTTCATCAACCAGGCCGTCGGGGAAGGGCACGACGTGGCGGTCCGCGTGGAGGCGGACACCGGTATCTGCGCCGAACGGGTGATGTACTTCCTCTACCACGACAGGTGGCCGGGGGGACACGCCTCCAGCGGGCTGGACCGGCCGCGCAGGACCTACCTCTTTCCCGAGGGATACACGGGGGCGGGCTTCGAGGAATGGCTGACGCTGTATGCTCCGGCCGGTAATGCGGGGAACGGCGGCACCCGCATCACCATGAACTGCCTCTTCGAGGGCGGGGAGGAGCGCGCTTTCGAGGTGTGCATCGAACCCGAGCGGCGCCATACCCTGAACCTGAACCAGCTCCTGGGGGAGGGGAAGAACGTGTCCCTGGAGCTGCGGGCGGAGGAGCCCTTCTTGGCCGAGCGCCCGATGTATTTCAACTACCGGGGCGTATGCCGGGGAGGGCACGTGTCCAAGGGGGTGGGGGAGGCTTCGGAGCGCTGGTTCCTCGCAGAGGGCACCACGCTTCCCGGTTTCCGCACCTATCTCTGCATCATGAACCCCAACCTCGAGGACGCCGAGGTGGAGGTGGAATACCACTACGGCACGGCGACATACACCGAGACGACCCCGGTCCGGAGCCGTGCCCGCCTCACCCTGGAGGTGAAAGCCCTCCCGCTGCCGCGGGATGCGGGCGCGGGTGCCGGCGATCACCGGGACGTCTCCATAGAGGTCCGTTCCTCCCTGCCCGTCGCCGTGGAGAGGCCCATGTACCATCCCGGTGCATCCTTCGAGGTCGCCAACGCCATGGACCACATCCGCCACCTCAGCGAGGTCATAGGGCAGCGCGTGGAGGGCACGCCGGGAGAGGCTTCCGCTGCCGAATACCTAGCCGGGGTCCTCCGGGAATACGGTTACTCCCCCGTCATCCAGGAAGTGCCCCTCCCCAACGGAGGCATCACCCGCAACATCATCGCGGAGCTGACGTCCCCGGTAAGCCCGGACAGCACGGGGGTCCTATTCGTGGGAGCTCATTACGACACCAAGGCGGGGACCGGCAGCCCGGGCGCCAACGACAACGCCTCGGGCACGGCGGTGGTGCTGGAGCTGGCGCGCTGCTTCATGGAGGAGCCTCCGGCGGACGGCGTCGCCCTCCGGTTCATCTTCTTCGGAGGAGAGGAGCGTCTCGTGGACAACACCGACCTCCATCATTTCGGCTCCCGGTATTACGTGCAGAACCTCTCGCCCTGGGAGAGGGAACACGCCATAGGCGCCGTGGTCGTGGACATGGTAGGCGTGGGAGAGCAGCTCTATGCCCGTACCATGGGCATCGGCCCCATGGACCTCTGCAACCGGCTCATGTCCCATGCCCGGAGCGCGGGGATATCTCTCTCCTACCTCGTGAGCGGCTCCTACTCCGACCACGAGCCCTTCGAGGCGGCAGGCATGGCCGCGGTATGGCTGGAATACAAGGACGATCCCTGGTATCACACCCCGAGGGACAGTTACGACAAGATCGACCCCGCCCACATCGAGAACACCGGTCGCCTCCTGGAGAGCTTCATGCGCTCGCGGCTCGTACGCGGAGACTAGCATGACGCAGCCTCTCGGGCAAAGGTTTTAAGGGGACCTGGTCTGCGGGATTCAGCGCACGCGGAGAACGGCACCCCGTGGCGCTTTTTTGGCCTCCCACCATTTTCCCCATATCCAAGGGGATTCAGCGCACGCGGAGAACGGCGCCACATGGCGCCTCTTGAGGCACGGCGCCGGAATCGCTCCTCCGCGGGGGTCCACCTTGCCGGTGAGGCCGGAAAGGGCCGAGGGCGTGGAACCCTTCCCCCGCGGGAGGCGACTCCGGGGGCCGCGGACGCACTCGGTGGCCGCGAGGCCGGCCTATCCCGCACATACCGTCAATTCAGCTGCGAATCCACCCGTACTGAAGATCGAAGATGTGACCCCGTGCGTGTTCAGTCCGGGAGGTGAGCGTCCGACATATATGATGGTCAATGAACACCAGTCTTGCGGGGAGTGAACGGAGCCTATGCAGGGCGATGAGGACAGCCGCCGCGATCGCGAGGAGGCCGGGGCGGGGCACGCGCGAAAAGGCATGCCCGAAGCCCGGGAAGGGGGACTTAGGGAAGGGGAGACCCCGGGACGGGGCAGGCTCCGCCTGGTGGAGGAGGCCCTCGACGAGCGCCTCAAGGAACTGCGCTATCTCCACTGTCTATCCCGGCTGGAGAGCAGGCCCGACCTCGATCTGGACGCGTTGATCCAGGAGGCGGTCGAAGCCCTCCCCGGTGCCATGCGCTACCCGGAGGTTGCGGGTGCCAGCCTGGCCATCGAGGAAAAGCGCTATGTCTCGCCCGGGTTCGTGCGGGGACCGTGGAATATGTCCGCCGCCGTCCGCGCCTGGGGCGAGGATATAGGTTCCCTGGAGGTCTCCTACCGCGAGGAAGTCCCCGACGCGGACGAGGGACCCTTCTTGGCCGAGGAGCGCGCCCTCCTGGATACCGTGGCCGAGAGGTTCGGGCACATCATAGAGCACCGCCGTTTCGAGGAGGCGCTGCGGGCCTCGGAGGAGCGCTACCGGGACCTGGTGGAGAACGCCGTGGACCTCATCCAGAGCGTGACGCCCGAGGGCCGTTACTTCTACGTCAACCCGGCGTGGAGAGAGGCCCTGGGTTACGATATGGAAGAGGTTGCCAACCTCACCCTCGCCGACGTCATCCACCCCGAGGACCTCGCCCATTGCCTGGAGATCCTCAAGAAGGTGATGGCGGGAGAGAGGATACGGGGGGCAAGTGCGAGGTTCCTGCGCAAAGACGGCAGCATCCTGTGGGTGGAGGGCAACATCAACCCCTTCCTGGAAGGCGGCCGCGTCACTCACACGGTGGGCATCTTCCGCGACGTCACCTCGCACCATGCAGTGGAGGAGGCGGTGAGGGCCTCGGAGCGCTGGTTCCGTTCCCTCATCGAGAACTCATACGACGCGGTGACGGTGCTCGACGCCGACGGCAACATAAAATATTTCAGCCCCTCCCTGGAGCGCATGACGGGGTACCGCCCTGAGGAGATCGCCGGGAAGGCGGCTTTCGAGTTCATACATCCCGAGGACCTGCCGGCGGTGGCCGCGCTCTTCTCCGAGAAGATACGCGAGCCCTATTCCTCAGCCACCGCCGAGTACCGCTACCGGCACTCGGACGGGTCATGGCGCTACCTGGAGGCGGTGGGCCGCAACCTCCTCTCCGACGAGGCGGTGCGGGGCATAGTGGTGAACTACCACGACATCACGGAGCGCCGCCGGATGGAGGAGGCGCTGCGCGAGAGCGAAGAGCGTTTCCGGGCCCTGGCCTCCGCCGCCCACGACGCCATCGTCACGGTCAACGACCTGGGGGAGGTCACCTTCTGGAACGCCGCCGCCGAGAGGATGTTCGGATACGCGGCGCACGAGGTGCTGGGGCGCGACCTCCACAAGCTCCTCATCCCGCCTGAGAGGAAGGTGGACTATCACCGCGACATCGCCGCCTTCGCGGTGAGCGGAACCGGACGCATGCTGGGAAAAACCCAAGAACTCACGGGCAGGCGCAAGGACGGGAGCACCTTCGCCCTGGAACTCTCGCTGTCCGCCCTGCGTATCCGGGGGCGCTGGCACGCCGTGGGCATAGCCCGCGACATCAGCGAGCGCAGGGAGGCGGAGGAGAGGCTGCGCGCCGCGAACCGCGAGCTGGAGGCTTTCGCCCACACCCTCTCCCACGACATCCGGGGTATGATCTCCACGGCATACGGTTACGCACGCATGCTGCAGCGTTTCTGCGGCGACGCCCTCGACCCCGAGAGGCGTTCCTGGCTGGAGGAGATCGTCAACTCCCTCTCCCGTATGGACCGTTTCACCACCTCCCTGCTGGAATATGCCCGGGCCGGGGTCCCGGAGGGAGCGGTCACCGAAATGCCCATGCAGGAGGCGCTGGAAACAGCGCTGCGCGGGCTGGAGGCCGCGTTCCTGAGGAAGGGGGTCGAGCTGACCGTCGCTGAAGGCCTTCCCTCCGTGCGGGCGGACGCAACCAGGCTGCAGCAGGTCCTCTACAACCTGCTGCACAACGCCGTCAGGCACGCCGGCGCCGCGGGCACGCCGCGCGTCGAGATATCCGCCTCCGTGCAGGGGGAAGAGGTGGTGGTGGCGGTCAGCGACAACGGCCGGGGGATCCCGGCGGAGAAACTGGACATCATCTTCGAGCCCTTCGTGCGCCTGCGCGGCGAAGGCACCGCTCCGGGGCTGGGCATCGGCCTCTCAACCGTGAAGCGGGCGGTGGAAGGATGGGGCGGAAGGGTGTGGGCGGAATCGGAGCCGGGCAGGGGCTCCACCTTCTTCTTCACCGTGCCCGCGGCCCGGGCCGGGGCATGACTTCGCGTCAGGTTATTGCCAGCCGCGCTCCCAGGGGTTAGAATCTTGCCGTCTAGGCTACACGGGGTCCTCCCCGGACCCCCGGCAGGGATGGAGTATCGGAAAGGCAAGGGGGTATCTTAATGAGCGTCCTCTACATCCCCAGGGAAGACGGCACCTACGAAAAAGTCCCGGTGACGCCCGAGAACACGCAGCGCTACATCCAGAGCATCCCGCTATATGCCCAGGACGACGACCCCACCTTCTGGTCCCAAGAGCGCATCCGCGCCATGCAGGACGAGCTCTTCAGGCGCCAGATGGAGTGGGTGTGGGACGGCCACGATTACTACAAGCGCGTGTTCAGGGAGAACGGCATCGAGCCGGGGGACATCCAGGACCTCGACGACCTGGAAAAGCTCCCCCTCACCTACAAGAAGGACTACATGGCGGAGCCGGAAGAATTCAAACTCAAGCCCTCCAACCCCACCCTCTACGACTGGATATTCGACGTCACCTACACCACCGGCTCCACCACCGGGGTCCCCACCCCCTTCTGGAACACCATCCACGACGCCCACGGCGTCTGGCAGATGCTCTTCCGCGGTATCAAGCTAGGGGGCTTCCCGCCCTACGCCCGGGGGATCAACCTCTTCCCCCTGGGACCGGTGCCGCATATCGGTTTCTTCCGCGCTCGGGACATAGGCATGATGGGCTTGGGGACCTTGAGTATGTACGGCTGCACCGGCATGACCTACCCCGAGTTCCCCGTGCACCGGTCCATGGACTACGCCATCGACCTCATCGAGAAAGGCCGTGCCGAGGTCTGGCTGGGCATCGCCAGCTTCATCCGGCGCCTGATCATGAAGGCGGAGGAGGAGGGGCGCGACTTCTCCGCCACCAAGCATATCCAGGCCCTGGGCGAGGCCTGCCCCAAGGGCATGCGCGACGACATACGGCAGCGCCTGATGAACATGGGCGCCGAGGACCCCTTCGTCTCCAACTCCTACGGCTTCACCGAGATGCAGGGGGCCATGCCGGAGTGCACGGACTTCAGCGGATGCCACAACCCCGCGCCAAACCTCTATTTCTTCGAGGTGGTGGACGAGCAGACGGGAAAGAGGCTGCCCGACGGGGAGCGCGGCCTGCTCGCCATCACCCACCTCAACCGCCGCGGCACCGTGCTGCTGCGCTACGTAATCGGCGACCTGGGCGCTATCACCCACGAGACCTGTCCCCACTGCGGGCGCAACGTGGAGCGCTCCATCATCGCCGTGGGCAGCACCTACGCCACGCGCACCTCGGAGCTGGTGAACCTAAAGGGCACCCTCATCAATCCGGAGATCCTCCGGGACGAGGTGGCCAACACCCCGGGGGTCAAAGAATACCAGATCATCTTCACCAAGCGCGACCTCGCCGACCCCTACTCCCCGGACGAGCTGGTGGTGAAGATCTCCCCCGCGGAGGGCGTGGACACCGCGCAGCTCGAGAACGAGGTGGTCACCAGGCTCATCACCGCGGTGGAGATGCGCGCCAGGGTGGAGTTCGTGTCCATGGAGGAGATCTACGATCCCACCGTGGCCCTTAAGGCCTACCGCGTGCTGGACATGCGGCCCAAGGACCTCTGAGGGGCCCTGGCCGGGGTGGAAGGCGGGGCGACCAGCCCGGCACGCACGCCCGGACACCGCGGCGTCAGCCGCGGCTGCCGATGACCCGGGCGGGCACGCCGGCGACGATGGCCAGGGGGGGCACGTCGCGCGTCACCACCGCTCCCGCCGCCACCACCGCTCCCGCTCCCACCCTCACCCCCTTGAGGATGATGGCGTGGGACCCGATCCAGCAGTCCTCCTCGATCACCACGGGGCCGTAACTCCCGGGCTGGAAGCGCATGGGCACCCCGTTCATCTCCATGCCATGGTCGGCGCAGTTGATGTTCACGTAAGGCCCGAGCATGGAGTTCCTGCCGATGGTGCAGTCATCGAAGGCGTTGATGATATTGTAGGGTCCGACGGCCACGCCCTCCTCCAGCAGCAGGGTGGCGTCGTTGGCCGCGAAGAGCCTGGCCAGGGTGTCCAGGGAGCAATTCCTGCCGATCACGATGCGCCCGCGGTCATTTCCCCTGATCTGCACCGGGGTGGGGATGAAGGTGCCGTCATCGATGCTGCAGGAAGATTCCCCCGCCAGGGCCACGTCCGGCCGCGCGGCGATCCACACATAGGGGCCGCACCGCACCCCTTTTCGGCGCAGGCAGCGCTGGTAGTAGAGGATGGCGGGGTGACGGAAGGCAAAGCGCAGGCGGTCCAACATCTTCTTTTCTCCCCCTCGTCCGAGTCCTTACACCATATTATCCCGCGTATCCCGCGCTCACGCGCTTCATCCACCGGCCTTTTCCTGCCTCCCGCCCCACCGCGGACAAGGGTACTCGCCGTTCACGGAGTTTTTCTCGCTCCCTGACCGAATTCTGTCCCATGTCCGGGGCTGACCCCATCAGGGGATGACCTCCAGCTCGGATGCCGTCTCGCCGAAGGCGCCCAGGCGCCTGCCCATGGACCAGTACTCGCGGTGGTTGAGGACGTAGGGCCGGAACTCCTCCACGTCGATGTTCCCTTTTTCTCCCATGCACTCCTCCTCCAGGTGCACCGCGAGCACCAGCCCCACGAAGAGGGTGTGCGAGCCCAGGGGCAGGGAGGCGGAGACCCGGCACTCGATGTTCAGGGGGCACTCCTCCACCAGCGGTGCTCCCACCTCGGCGGCGCGCCCGCGCGAAAGGCCCGCCAGGGCGAACTTGTCCTGGTCCCTTCCCGAGACCATCCCGCACATGTCCACGGCGCGCCACAGGTCGCTCGAGGGCACGTTGACCACGAACTCCCCGCTCGCCTGCACGAGCTGGTGGGTGAACCTGCTCTCCCGCACCGCCACCGCCACCTGCGGCGGCTCCATGCACACCACGTTCACCCAGGCCGCCGTCATCACGTTGTCCCTTCCCGCGTGCGCCGCGCTGATCAGCGCCACCGGCTTGGGAAGAAACAGGGTCGAGGGACTTCGCTTCCTCTTCAACCGCCCACCTCCTCTCCCGTCCATTTGTGCCCGGGTCCGGCGAGGCGCCGCCCGCGTCAACACAGCCATTCCCGCTTACCGCGATTTATCGGTAAAGCCGTCAGGGTCCAGCAAGGCAAGGTCAGCCGCCGGACAATCTCTCTCGCTTCCCGGTAACCGCCAGCGCAGTTGCCATTGTCCGGCGAGGCGCCGCCCGCACTCACGACGGCGATGACCGGGTCTCCTCGGGGTCTCCGCACCCTCTCGCGCCATGCCCTCTATCGCCGGCGCCCATACCTCGAGTCCGTTTTTCATGCCCCCTTCTCCCCCGTCTCCGCCCTGCCACGCCGGCCACGACCCCACGGCTCCTCACGCGCGCCTTCCGCCGCTGAGCCTCCTCTCGAAACAGGCCAGCTTGTAACCCGCCCACAGGGCATAGATGAGGTGCACCTTGACCAGCTCCCTCTCCTCCAGGCGGATGAGCTCCGGCCCGTAGGCCACCTCGCGCACCAGCGCCTCGGCCAGCGCCTCCACCCCCATGGGCTCGTCCGCGAAGGGATCCGTGCCCACTACCTCCTCCTCGTACATGAGCCGCAGCCTTTCCACGCCCCGCTCCACCGTCTGCGGCCTCTCGGGGTCCGTGAAGGCCACGCGCTCGGGCCCTTCCCCCAGCGCCGCCCGCGCCAGTATATAGCCCTCGAGGAAGGTGGAGTTGATGACGGCGGACACCTCGTCCACCAGGCTGCGCGAGGCCACGCGCGGGAAACAGTTGCGTATGACGCGCTCCCGGAAGATGTCCAGCCATAGCATGGCCATGGTGCGCGAGGCCAGGTCGAGGTCGGCGAACCTGATGCGCCCGCGGTAGTCCTCGAATCTCTCCCGCAGATTCATCCCCGAGCCTCCCCTTAAGGGTCCGTGCCGACGCCGGGCGTTCAGGTAGCCGCCGCTTCCAGCTCCACGATACGGTCGGCGTACGCGTCGTAGTGATCCCCGCAAGTGAAGATGACCGCCTGCCAGCCCCGTGCGAGATCCCTCATCACCCCCATGGCCCGTTCCAGGCGGCGCGGATCGAAGGTCACGAAGGGGTCGTCCAGAAGCAGCGGCGGCCGCCGTTCCCCGCAGATGATCTCCGCCAGGGACAGCCTGGCCGCAAGGTAGAGCTGGTCGACGGCGCCGCGACTCAAGGCCTCCGGAGGGACCGGACCTCCCTTCTCCCGCGACCACACCGCGATGCCCAGGCTGCCCTCGTCCATCTCCACCCGCTGGTAGCGGCCGTCGGTTATGCGGCTGATGTAATCCCCGGCCATCTCCTCCAGGCGACGCGCCGTGCCGGAAAGGGTCTCTCTGGAAGCTTTTTCCATCCACGCCACGGCCAGCTCCAGCGCCGCCGCGCGCCGCGCCAGGCGCGCCCTGCGTTCGCGCAGGTAGGCCAGCTCCTCCTCCAGGCGCAGCAGCTCCTCCTCCGCGTCCTCCTCCCCGAGCAGGACCTCCAGGCGGATGCGTTCCTCGCGGAGGGCGGACAGCCTCGCCCGCAGGGAATCCCTCTCGCGCAGGTACGCCTGAAGGCCGGCGCCGTCCACGGTGCGCCCGCGCAGCTCCCTGAGGCGCCTCTCCCGCAGGCTCACCTCCGAGGCCAGGCGCCGCGCCTCTTCCTCCACGGCAGCCCTCTCGCCGTCGGGCAGCAGCACCTCCAGCTTGTCCGCTATCTCCTTGCGCCTGGCCAGCAGCTGCAGGTAAGCGACCTTTATCTCCAGGAAACGCCGGACGGTGCCACAGCCCGCCGCGGCGGCCATCCTCTCCAGCTCCCGCTCCACCTCGGCGCCGCGCCTCTCCAGCTCCTCCATCTGCTCCCGGACGGCCTCCAGTTCTCCGCCCCTTCTCAAGAAGGAGAGGTAGCGGCCGGGCAGGAGCGCCGCCGCCGCCAGCCCCGCACCCGCCGCCGAGGCCAGCAGCATATAGGGCGAGAGGGCGATGCCGGCGAGACCCACCAGGATGAGGGTCATGCCGCCCAGGAGGAGGTAGGGCGCCCAGGGGCGGTAGCGCGCCCGGCGCGCTTCCTGCAGGCGTCTCTGCAGCACTCCCACGCCCTCGGCGATCCCCGCGCGCTTGAGCTCGAGCTCCTCCAGCTCGCCGCGCCTACTCTCCAGCACGGCGCGCAGCCCCCCGAACTCCCTCTCCTCCTGCTCTCGCAGGCGCGCGTCCTCGGCCACCAGGGCGGCGGCGGACTCCAGCTGCCGGTAACGGCGGTGGAAGTCCTCGATGTCCTCCTCGATATCCGCCCGCTCCTCGGAGTCCGAGATCAGGGCCGCCAGCGTCTCCAGCCTGGCCTCTATGCCCGCGCTCTCCCCGTCGATCTCCTCCAGGCGGCGCCGCGCGTCGAGCCTCTCCCGCGCCGCCCCGGAAAGCTCCGCGCTCCTGGCCTCTTTCTCCCCGATCTCCGCCTCCACCCGGGCCAGAGGCCCGGGGTTCTTGGCCGTACCCCTCATCCCCCGCAACAGCTCCGCAAGCTCCCGCTGCAGTTCGCCCAGCGCCTCGGGGGCCGCCGCGCCGCCGTCCGACCCGGTCATGGCGGCATGCAGGGCGCGTCCCAGCTCGTCCCTGCCCGCCCCGATGGCCGCCACTTCGTCCTGCCTGATGGCGGCGGTGGAACGGTAGGCCGCCTCCGACCCCAGGCCCAACCATTCCCGTACCGCCTCCTCGATGCGCGCGTGATCACGGGTATCGAGGTCACCCCATACCAGGTGAGCGCTCCTCGCCGCGAAATCCTTGACCAGCCTGAAATCCCTGCCCCCGGCCTCGCCCTCGAGCTCCAGCACGAAACCGCCGCTCTCTCCCCAGGTGACGCTCTCGCGCACCTCCCTGCGCCCGGAGTCCGCCTTCCAGAAGAGCGCCGCCAGCATCGCCTGCATGAGGGTCGATTTTCCCGCTTCGTTCGGCCCTTTCACCACGTTTATCCCCTCGCCCAGCTCCAGCCGCCCCTGGCGGAAGCGGCGGAAGTTGCGCATGGTCAGGGAGGTGATCTTCATGCCCCGCGCGACCTCCTCCCGAGGGCCTCCAGCCCCAGGCGCAGGGCTTCTCCCGCGACCTCCAGGTCCTCGCCCTGCCGCGAGGCCATCTCCCGGGCGGCGATGCGCATGAACCTTCCCAGCACCGTGGACTCGGGGTAGGCCTCGGGGTCCGGCGGCGGCGTTTCCTCGTGGACCGGCACCAGGGCGAGGTGGAAGAAGAGGGGGGCCAGCTCCTCCTCCAGGGCGTCCCAATCGCATCCCGACCACCCCTCTCCCTGCAAGCCCCTGACCCGCACCTCCAGGCCCAGGTCGCGGTCAGCGAGGCGGCGCAGGTGAGCATAGAGCCCGGCGGGGTCCCCCACCTCCGCGCCCTCGAGCTCCAGACGCGCGAGGCGGCGTTTTCCCACCGCGATGGGTTTCACCCGCGGCGGCTTGTCCTCCTCCAGCTCCACCAGCAGGACGCAGCCCTCCTCTCCCCCGCCCATCTCCAGAGGCTCCGGCGGGCCGCTGTAGAAGGCGACGGTCTCCCCCTGGGAGTACTCTACGCGCGTGTGCCAGTGCCCCAGGGCCAGGTAATGCAGGCCGGAGGAGGCGATGCTCTGAGCCGATACCAGCATCTCGTCCCTCTCCACCCTCCCCGGCACCAGGTAGGAGGCATGCAGCACGCCCACCTTCCAGCGCTCGCTCCCCTCGGCGCGAAAACCGGCCAGGACATCACTCCCCTCGCGGCTCACCGCGGAACCGTACACCCGCACGTCGAGTCCCTCCAGCCGGGCCGAGGCGAGCTCCCGTTCCGTGAAAACAAGCACGTGGGGCAGGGAGCGGAAGGCTTCCCGGCCGAAGACGCCTCCCGGCTGGGGACGGTCGTGGGTGCCGGGCACGATGACCGTCCAGATTCCCTCGCGATCAAGGCGCTCCAGCTGGTATTGCACCTCGCCCGCGAGCGCCGCGGGGGGAAAGGGGGAGTCGAAGAGGTCGCCCGCGACGACCACCATGTCCACCTGGGTGGTGAGGGCGAGGTCCACCACGCGCGAGAAGGTCGCCTTGAGCTGCTCGCGCTGCTCCTTGCCGCGCGGCCCCAGGAAGCGGAAGGCCGCCCCCAGGTGCACGTCCGCGGTGTGCAGGATCCTCAACCCGGCCATGGTTCCTCCCTCGTCGCGACGGACGAGAACATTATAGATCAGGGCGTTATGGGGTCACATCTTCGATGTTCGATCCCGCCAGCCTATCGCCTTGTTGAGCCCGCTTCGCTTTCCCCCATCGCCTCGCAAGAAAACCCGCATCGAAGATGCCCCGTTGTTCAGTTCGCATCCAAGATCCCATTGGGATGGCGTTGGTCGAGAGCCTCCACCTGAGACCGAAGGCCCCGTAACGCATCGTCTTCTCCGATGTGACGATGTCCCATGTCCGGGGCTGACCCCATAGGCGGGTATAATGTCCGTATGGAACCTTACCTGTATGTCTTGGCCGTCCTGGCGGCCCTCCTGCTGGCAGTGGCCCTCGTTTATAACCGCATGATCCGCCTGCGTAACCGGGTGCGGCGTGCCTGGAAGGACATCGACGTGCAGTTGAGACTGCGCCACGACCTGGTCCCCGTCCTGGTATCGGTGGCGGAAGGATACGCCGCGCACGAGAGCCGGATGCTGGAGAGGGCCGCGCACCTGAGATCGGTAGCCCGGGCGGCCGCCGGGGTGAGGGAACGGGGAGCGCGCGAGCTGGACCTTGCGTCATCCCTTGCGGAGCTTTTCGCCCTGGGGGAGAGCTACCCCGATCTCAAGGCCGACGAGGCCTTCCAACGCCTCTTCCGGGAGTCGGTAACGGTGGAGAACCACCTCGCCGCGGCGCGCAAGTACTACAACGGCTGCGTGCGCGCCTACAACAACTTCATCCAGAGTTTTCCACAACTGATCCTCGCACGCCTCCTCCGCTTCCGTCCATCGGAATATTTCCAGGAGGGTGAGGGGCAGGATACCCCCGCCTGAGGGCCGCTTGCGAGCCCCCTCTACAGGCGCCGTTGCGCGCCGCGCCGGGTCGGTCTGCATCCAGGCGGCGGAACGCCCATCCTACATCCTACCCCTTGAGGGCCTGCCCCTTCTCCCTGCGCAGGGCGATGGAGGCGAGGAAGGAGGGCTCTATCACCAGGGCCGCGAAGCAGGCGCTGGCCAGGGCGATGGCGGTGATGATGCCGAACCTGCGCAGGATGCTGAGGCTGGAGATGGCGAGGATGAGGAAGGCCCCGCAGGTGGTCACGGCCGCGGAGATGAGGGCGACGCCCACATTGCGCACGCTGGAGTTGATGGCCTCCTCCGCCCCCAGCCCGTTGACGTAGACCTCCTCCCGGAAGCGGTGGGCGACGTGGATGCCGAAGTCGATGCCCGCCCCGATGACCATGGAGGCGATCATCACCGTCATGATGTCCAGGGGCCAGCCCATGAGGCGAAGGATGCCCAGCTCGAGGGCGATGGCCAGGAAGACCACCGAAGTGGCGGCGACGCCGTAGGAGAAGGACCGGAAGATGAACATGACCAGGAGCGCGCAGAGCACGAGGGCCATCAGGCTGGTCTCTACCTGGGTGGCGAAGAGCTTGTCCATGGTGTCCGCGATGAGCAGGGGAAGGCCGGTCACGCGGAAGCGCGGGTTGAGCGCCGGGCCGCCCTCGGCCGAGGCGTTGTCCTTTAAGATGGCGGCGATCTCCTTCTCCTCCTTCTCGCCCAGGAAGAATACCTCGAAGCTGATGAGGGCCCGGTCGCGTTCGGGGGTAATGAGAAGCGAGGTGTCGAAGCCGTACTCCTCACCCGCCCTCGCAAGGGCGGCCTCGGCCTCCTCCCGGGTGGCGGGAAGCGCGCCGTCCACGGCCTTGAAGATGGTGGTGATGCCGAAGACGCGGTTGGCCTCGAAGTATCGCTTCTCCCCACCGGGAGCGAGGTTGCGCGGATCGGAGAGGACGCCGTTTATGAACGAGTCCATGGTGCGCAGGGACTGCGGCGACAGCAGGTCCTCCCCCTCCACCAAGGCCACGGCGTTGTCCTGTCCGCCGAAATAGACCTCCATCTGGTTGACGAGCCTGTACTTGGGCAGGTCCTGGGGGACGAAGCCGCGGATGTCGGCGGCGGTGGAGAGCCCCGAGGCCAGCACCGCGCAGGCCACGACCAGCACCGCCGCCGCGACCCATACCACCCCGCGGTGGCGCTCAGCGAGCAGGGACAGCCTGACCAGGCCGCGGTCCAGCCAGTCCAGCACGCGGTGCGTCTCCACCCGCCTGCGCTCCTGGGGCCTGCGCCGGCGGTCCCTTATCACCAGGGCGGCGGGGAGGAGGAGCACGGAGAGCGCATACCCGAAGAAGACGCCGGCCAGGCAGAGGAAGCCGAAATCCCGCATGGGCGGGAGATCGGTGATGGTGAAGGAGAGGAAGCCGAACATGGTGGTGGCCGCGGCCAGAAAGACGGCCACCCCCACGGTGGACACCGCCCCGGCGGCGGATTCCAGGGCGCCGGCTCCCCGGTCCCGTTCCTCGTAGTAACGCGTGAGGACGTGTATGGAATAGGCGATGTCGATGCCCAGCAGGAGGGGCACGATGGCTATGCCCACGATGGTGAACTTCATGCCCGCGAAGCCCATGAGCCCGAAGACCCACAGGATGGAGATCATGACCACTGCCAGGGTCAGAAACACGTCCAGCAGCTTGCGGAAGGTGACGAAGAGCACCAGCATGATGAAGGCCAGCGCCGCCAGTCCCAGGATCAGCCCGTCCCGCATGGAGAGGTCCTGGATGGCCTTGGTGAGATAGGTCTCGCCGCTGGCCTCGGCGGTGATGCCGTAGCGGGCGAAGTGCTCTATGGTGAACTCTTCCAGTTCCTGGGCATAGGAGACGATGGTCGCCTGGGGAAGGTCGGGCCTCACCTGGACGCGCAGCAGGGCATGCTCGTGCCCGTCATCCTCCCCGCTCAGGGTCCTTCCCAGCACGAACCCCGCGGCGCCGGGGTCCGCCAGGTACCCCTCGGCCGCCTGCTGGAGCGCGAAGCCCAGGAACGACTCCACCTGGGACCTGCGCGAGCGGGCGTCGCCGGAAGCCAGCGCCCCTTCCACTATCTGGAACAGGGGTGCGGCGTCCGGCAGCTCCCGCAGCGCGGCCGTCCGCGGGTCGGCGAGGAACGTCTGCAGCGCGGACGCAAGCTCCTCGGTGCTGTCGGCGTTCTCCACCGCCCAGGCGAGCTCGAATATGGGAGCGACCTGGGAATTGCGCGCCAGCTGGCTGATGTAGCTCTCCACCCCCAGCACGTATTCTTCCCAGAGCACGGGATCGCTCTTGGCCTTCAACTCCCGCTCGTAGCCGTAGAGGGCGAGGACGGCTTCGGGAGAGGTGAAATCGGTCCCGCTCAGCAGCACCTTGTCGAACTGGAGCCCCCCGAAGGCCTCCTCCACCAGCTTGATGGCATCGACGGATTCGTACCCCTGGGGCATCACCGACCTCTGGCTGAACTCCATCTCCACGCGCAGAGCCCCTATCAACGCCGTCACGCTTACGGCGGCGATGATGGCCAGCACGACCCAGGGGTGCCTCACCGCCGGCCTTGCCATGCGCGCGAAAAACCACTCCGCCCCGCGCTTCCGTCTCATCTCTACCCGCCTTTCACCACCGCGCCGCGACCCGCTCCGTGTCACACCCTCCGAAACGCGTCGCTACCGCCCCGCGACCCACCCGGATCCCTGGACTTTCGTTGCGTAAAAAGACCTTTGCAAATAACAACCTTTTAAGCTCACAAGGATAGTACGACACCCGCGGAAGGGCGTCAACCGACCGCCCGGCCGGGCCCGCTTACCTGCGCGGAGACGCCGGCGGGTAAGGAAAAGGACGCGAGGACTATAGACCACCAGGCGCCTCTACCCGTTTCAGGAGGCGATCCGTCTGTCGCGGACAGGCAAGCGGAGGCGGGGACGGTCAGCTCTCCCGCGCCTCCACGCCGCCCGCCATGAGGTGGAGGAGGGCCTGGTTGACCTGCTCGATCACGTGGTAGACGAAGACGCGTTTCTCCTCTTCCAGGCCGTCGGCGAGCCTCGCGAGCACCTCGGCGGGCTGTCTCAGCATGCCCGCGATCTTGCGCTTTCCGGCCGGGGAGAGGCTGACCATGACCTTGCGCCGGTCGAACCTGTCGCGGGTGCTCCGCAGCCACCCCTTCTCCTCCAGCGCATAGACCATGCGGCTGACGGTGGAGGGGTTCACGAAGAGCATCCTCGCCAGGTCGCCCTCGCTCAGGCTCCCGTACATGTACACGGTGAGGATGGCGGCGTACTGGCTGTAGTTGATCTCGTACTTCTCGAGCACGGCGTTGAAATCGCCGTAATAGGCATGGATGAACATAAAGACCGTCTTCACCAGGTTCTCGAAGACCTCGACCCCCCGCTGGCCGCCCCCGGAAGCGCTTGCATCTTTCATGTTTTTCATATCTCAAACATTGTAGATTGCTCCCCTGACAACGTCAAACCCCGTACCCGGCCTCCCCGTCCCGCCGGCATCGAAATTGACCGGGGGTGAACGGCGGTGGTAGATTGTGACCGTCAGTCATAATCCTGCCGTTCATATCGGGCAGGCGCCGGGAAACGCGAGGACGGGGACACGGGCATGGGCGCAAAGAAGAGGCGGGCGGGAGGGCGCGGCGTGCGCTTCGCCCAGGACCGCTCCCGGGAGACCCAGCGGCGCATCCTCGACGCGGCGCTGGAGGTGTTCGCGGAGAAGGGATACAACGGCACGACGGTGGCCGAGATCATCTCCCGCGCAGGTATCGGGCACGGCACCTTCTGGCTCTATTTCCATAACAAGGAGGACCTCCTGCGCTACCTCCTGCAGGAGATGGTGGACGAGTTCGAGGCCTTCGACTGGTACCGCCGGGGCGACGCCTCCATGATCTCCATGCGCTCGCTGCAGGAGGTCGAGGAGATCATCCGGGCGGTCATGGAGATCTTTGCGCGCTATTCCACCATCCACCCCCTCATCGTGCGCGCCGCCATGGACAGCGAGGAGTTCTGGGAAGCCCTGGAAGACCTGAACCAGCCCTTCGTGCGCATCGTGGAGATGAAGCTGCGGGAGCACCTCGAAAAAGGCTTGTGCGGGGACCTGGACCCGGAGGTCACCGCGCGCATAATCGTGAACATGCTGGAATACACCAACCTACAGTGGCTGAAGGAGCGCCGCGAGGCGGAGCGCGACGCCCTCATCCACAACCTCAGCGTGATCATCCACCGCACCCTCAACCACGCCTGATGGACCGCCGGGATTCCGGGTACAATCCAAACCCTTCTCCTGTCTGTCGAACCGCGCCCTCAACCACGCCTGATGGACCGCCGGGACCGAAGGCCCCTTTTTACCCGCTCACCCCGATCTGTGCCAGCCTCTTCTGAGACCGCGCCCCTCGGGATCTCTTGAGACGGCTCGGCGGAGGGGATAGGCCCGATTTCAGCCTTCCGCGCACAGCCCGGTGCCCGGGGGCTCGCTCCGCCCGACAGCCCCGTTCACCCGCCCGCCCGGCGCCTTGCTATAATCTTTTCAGCCATACAGTCGCAGTATTCTTTATTCGGGAGGGAGACGATGAAGGTTATCGTGATCGGAGCGGGAACCTCCGGCCTTGCCGCCACCCATACCCTGCGCAAAAGGGGCGTCGAGGTGCTGGCCCTCGAGGCCAAGGAGACCGCGGGAGGACGCATCGTAGGGGCGCGCCGGGACGGCTACACCATGGACCTGGGCGCGCAGTTCTTCTTCAAGTTCTATGACACCACCTTCGGCATCTGCCGCGAGCTCGGGCTGGGCAACGACATCGTTCCCTTTCCCTTCAAGGTGGCCATATGGAAAAACGGCAGGCTCAATCCCATCACTGCCGGGTTGAACCCCCTGGCGCTGTGGCGCGACCGCGCTGACCTGCTGCGTTTCCGTCTCTTCTCCCCCCGCGGGATGCTGCAGGTGGCGCGCATCATGCCCATCATCCTCAAGCGGCGCCGCGACCTCCACTTCATCGACTTCCAGAATATGCTGGACCTCGACGACGAGAGCCTGGCCGACCTGGCTAAGCGGCGGGGGGGCGAGGAGGTCCTGGAGTATTTCCTGCAGCCGGTGGCCTCTTGCCTGACCCTGGGGGAACCCGAGGAGGTGGGAGCGGGATACGGCCTGACCCTGGTATGGTACTCTCTCAACGGGCTGTTCACCCTTAAGCGCGGCATAGGCACCCTCGCCGAGCGCTTGTACGAGGAATGCCGCGACAGCGTGCGCCTTTCCTCCCCCGTGAAGCGCGTGGTCATCGAGGGCGGCGCGGTAAAAGGCGTTGAGACCGCGGAGGGCTTCATGGACGCGGACGCGGTGATCTGCTCCGTCACCGCCACCCGCGCCCTCGAGCTCATGCCCGATCTCCCCGAGGGAATGCGCCGCTCCCTGGAAAAGGTGACCTACAGCGCTTGCTGCCACGTCATGTTCGGGCTGGAGAAGCGCCTCCTGCCCGAGGGCTGGTACGCGGTGGGGCTGCCCCGACTGGCCGGCACCTCCATGGCCGGGTTCACGGACAACTCCATCAAGTCGCCGCACTATGCCCCCCCGGGCGGGGGGATGGTGCACTGCTTCACCTTCGGCAGGCACGCCTTCGAGCTCAACGCCATGTCCGACGCCGAGGTCTTCAAGCGCCTCAAGGGAGAGATCAGGCGCTTCATCCCCTCCATGCCCGAGGAGCCCTACATCTCCGAGATCTACCGCTGGGACGAGGCGGTCTGCCTCTCACCTCCCGGGATGCTGCGGGAGATCTGCCGCCTGAAGCGCGACCATTACCGCGACGTCAAGGGGCTCTTCCTGGCGGGAGAATACCTGAACATGCCCTCGGTGGACGGCTCCCTGCGCTCGGGCATCGACGCCGCCGAGGCGGCCCTGCGCAGCTGAGAGGCCTGCAGCCGGCACGGTGACCGGGAGGCTGCCTCAACCTCCCTTGTAGCCCGATCATCTCCCCGCAAGCATAAGGGTCCGGGCCAGCGCATTGACCGTTCCCGTAAACGGAAACTCTGGCCGACCCTCGCGGCCCGCTGGTCTGCGGCTCCGTGACCCGCGCGGAAAGCGGGGAGAAAAGCCGCCCTTATCCCACCGCGGGCTCAGCCCCCCTCCGGGTCACCGCTGGGGGCCCTTCCCTCGCCCGCACCGGGTTCCGCCTCGCATCCCGGTTCCTCGCGCCGCACGCGGCACCCCTCCGAGATTCAAGTCGGCACCCCCAACCTGGGCAGCAGGAAGCCGCTCACCACCACCCAGGCCACGATGACCAGCAGCGGTATCAACCATTCCACGGCACATGACCCCCTCGGCATTTCTGGGAGCATGACCCGGCCGTCGCCCGAAAATGTCGTAAATATCCTTCCATGAGATTCCTCGCCAACCCTATAAAGCGGCCCAGGTCACCCCCGCCATCTCCGCCTGTCCCTTCTCTTCTTGCACTGGGTCCGACCGGACCCTACCAGGGACGTCACGTGGAGCGGGTGCCGCATGCGTCCGCCTGCGATGCTCGCCCCGAGCTCCTCTCTCCTGTTTTCTCCCCGCGGGTCCGACCGGACCCTACCAGGGACGTCACGTGGAGCGGGTGCCGCATGCGTCCGCCTGCGATGCTCGCCCCGAGCTCCTCTCTCCTGTTTTCTCCCCGCGGGTCCGACCGGACCCTACCAGGGACGTCACGTGGAGCGGGTGCCGCATGCGTCCGCCTGCGATGCTCGCCCCGAGCTCCTCTCTCCTGTTTTCTCCCCGCGGGTCCGACCGGACCCTACCAGGGACGTCACGTGGAGCGGGTGCCGCATGCGTCCGCCTGCGATGCTCGCCCCGAGCCCCCGAGGCCGAGGACGGAAAACAGCTTCTTCACCCGGCCGGAGCCGCACTTCCCACAAGCCGGGGGCTTTTCCTCGCTCTCCTCGGCATGCCGGAAAAAAGCGTCGAAACGGTTCCCGCACTCCTCGCACCTGTACTCGAAGATGGGCATCTCTTCAACACCTCGCCTCGTCCGTCTTTCTCTGACCTTCCTACCTCGAAACGCACGCCGCGCGCACGGCACAACCGCCGCGCGAGGCGCACGTGGCGCAGTCCTCGCATACCGGCGCCGGCACGGAACCCCTAGGCCCGCCCTCCCCGATCACCGTGAACGCGCTCTTGACCTTACGGGAGCCGCATCTTTCGCAACCCGGCGCCTCTTCCGCCTCGTCCAGGCGGCGGACGAAGGCCTCGAAACGGTTCCCGCACTCCTCGCACCTGTATCTCACTATGGGCATTTACACCCGCCTCCCGTTGCCTTACTCTTTCGGTCCCGCTCGGAGAGCCGTCGGGATCCATCCTCGTCCCCTGCCTGCGCTCGCCTCCCGCTGCATTTCTTTCGGAGCCCGCCCAACCTCTCCCCGGTATGCCGGTCCTCCCGGGCCGCGCTCTCCATGAACACAGGTTATTACCTGGAGCGGCCCCCCGCCATGACCCTCCTCAGCCGCGGGGGCACCAGGTTAACCAGCCCTTGCCCGGGCGGCCGGGAACCCGGTCGCCGCCGCAGGGGCGCGGCACCATGGCGAGCCCATCGATCACATACCGGCGGAGAATGCACCCCATGCCGGCGAGGATGCAGGCGAGGCCGCGATCGAGCGCACCGCGGAGGACCTCTCACGCCGGGGAATCAACCTCCTGTCAGCGGGGATTCAACCCCCGCCGCCTCAAGCCGGCCCTCCCGGCGTCCGATTATCAGAATGCGGGGAAGAGCGCAAAAACGTTGCTCACAAAAGGCTTTTTCGTCTTGTGGCGTGAAGAGGTGTGCGAACGGTGAGGTCACGATATCGCCCTATGAGCTGGCTCTTCCCCGCGCTCACCCTCATCCTCGCCGCCCTCGTCCTCCTCGTTCCCGCCCTGCCCTGCGCCTCGGCTCCCCGGGCAGGGACGGAGGGCACGGCGGCGCGTATCCTGGTGGGCTTCCGGGAGGCGCCTGGCGCCGCCGAGCTGCAGGCGCTGCGCGCGGCGGTGGAGAAGGCGGCGGGGCTTTACGGTTGGGAGGGACCGGAGCTCGTCCTCCCCGGCGTGGCGCGCCTCCGCCTCTCCGCGGTGCCGGATCTCCCGCGCCTGAAGGAGCTGCTCTCATCCCTCCCCTTCACGGCCTTCGTGGAGGACGACCACGTGGTCAGGATCTCCGCGGATCCCAACGACCCCCGTTACGGGGAGCAGTGGCACCTGTTTGCCGTCTCCGCCCCGCGGGCCTGGGACCTGACCACCGGTTCCAGCGGGGTGACCATAGCGGTGGTGGACACGGGGGTCGATTACAACCACCCGGACCTCAAGGACAAGTGCGTGGCCGGATACAACTTCGTGGACCGCAGCTCGGATCCCATGGACGATCACGGCCACGGCACCCACGTCGCCGGTATCGCCGCCGCCGTGGGCAACAACTCCACCGGAGTGGCGGGCATGGACTGGAAGGCGCGGGTGCTCCCCGTCAAGGTCCTCAACGCCCAGGGGGCGGGGTACGACTCGGACGTGGCGGCAGGCATACGCTACGCCGCCGATCACGGGGCGAAGGTCATCAACCTCAGCCTGGGCAGCCCGGACTACTCCTATACCCTGGCCGAGGCGGTGAACTACGCCTGGAACAAGGGCGTCCTCGTCGTCGCCGCCTCCGGCAACAGCGGGTCGAGCGTCAACTACCCCGCCGCCTTCGACAGGGTGGTCGCGGTGGGGGCGCTGGATTCCAATGACAAAATAGCATATTTTTCCAATCGGGGTCCGGAGCTGGACCTCACCGCACCGGGCGTGTCCATCCTCTCCACCATCCCCGGTTCCTACGGCAAGATGAGCGGCACCTCCATGGCCTCCCCGGTGGTGGCCGGCTGCGCCTCTCTCGTCCTGGCCGCCAACCCCGGATATACCCCCGCCCAGGTGAAAGAGGCGCTGGAAAGCGGCGCCGTGGACCTGGGCGCCGCGGGTATCGACGAACTCTACGGCCACGGCAAGGTGGACGCCTTCGCAGCTCTCGCCGTCAGCGCCCCGCAGCCGGAGCCGGAGCCGGAGCCAGGCCCGGAGCCGGCTCCGGAAGACGGGACCTGGAACCCCCCGGAGCCCGGGGGAGAGAAGGTATGGTATCTCGCGGAGGGATATACCGGGCCGGGCTTCCAGACCTACATCCTGGTGCAGAACCCCAACGGGAGCGAGGCCTCCCTGCGCGCGGAATACGTGGACCCCGGGGGCGGCTACATGGAGGAGTTCTACACCCTGGGCGCCCATTGCCGCCTTACCCTGAACCTCAACGCCATCTTTCCCGACCGCGAGGTCTCCACCTGCATCTCCTCGCAGAACAACGTGGGAGTGGTGGTGGAGCGCGCCATGTATTTCGACTGCGGGGGACGCTCGGACGGTCACTGCGCCTCCGGCAGCCCCGGTCTCTCCACCACCTGGTACTTCGCGGAGGGATACACCGGCGCGGGCTTCGACGAGTACATCCTGGTGCTCAACCCCTGGTTCAAAAGCAACCAGGCGCGCCTTACCCTCTACGACGAAGCGGGCAACGAACAGTCGTACGAATACTGGCTGCTCCCGGCGTCGCGGCTCACGGTGCACGTGAACGAGCTGGCACCCGGTAAGAACGTGGCCGCGAAGGTAGAGACCGCCAGCGGCTCGGTGGCGGAGAGGGCCATGTACTTCGACTACGGCGGCCGCCGGGGAGGCCACTGCGCCATGGGCACCCCGGAGCCCTCCAACACCCTCTTTTTCGCCGAGGGATATACCGGAGCGGGTTTCGACGAATGGCTCCTCCTCTTCAACCCCTCCCCTGAAGACCGCACCGCCACCGTGGACTACCGCTTCACCGACGGCAGCGAGCTGAGGGCCAACTACGTGGTGCGGGCATGCCGACGCCTCTCGGTGCACGTCAACCGTGAGGCCCCCGACCGCGAGGTGGCCATCAAGGTGAGCTGTGGAGGGGAAGGCTTGGTGGCGGAGAGGGCCATGTACTTCGACTACCGGGGGATATGGGACGGCGGCCACTGCAGCGAGGGCGCCACCTCGCCCGCGGAGCGCTGGGACCTGGCAGAGGGATATACCGGACCCGGCTTCGAGACCTGGATCCTCATCCAGAACACCAGCGCCTACGAATCCGCCGACATCCGCCTCGCGGTCATGGGCAACATCGGGATGTCCTCGCCGCGCGCCTATGTGCTCACCCCCGGTTCCCGGACCACCATCTTCCTCAACGACATCGCCGCACCGGGCGACGCCTCGGTGACCGTCTTTTCCGCCAACAGCGTGCCGGTGGTCGTCGAGCGCGCCATGTATTTCGACTGCGGCGGCAGGAAAGGCGGCTCGGTGAACACGGGCTGCCGTTGAGGCCTCCTTGGGGGGCGTAGAACGAGGGAGCATGCCTCCGGTCCGAGGCGACCACCCAACGGTGACGACTAGGCGCGGCGTTCATCCCGGGCTTGTCGGGATGACCTGAGCCGACACGGCCTCTCCTCGATCCGCCCGCCCCTCGCGTTGAAAAGCCGCGAAATTGAACCCCCGCGAGCCCCGTGCTACCATGGGATGATCTACCATCCGGCGCACGCTCACGGCGAGGGGAACCGGGACTGCCGTCCGGGTGTCAAAACAGTGCGTGGGAAGCTCGAACGCGGACCGGAAACGGCCGAGCGGGCTTCACGGGCGATGACCGCTCACGGAAGGCATGGAGACGATGCGCGGGCCGGAAAGGGCAAGGGTGCAGGCGGACTGCGGGTGGGGCCGGCGCCGAGGCTTGTCTGCGATCCGGACCTTGCCGCAAAATAAATGTTGGATGAATACTGGTGCAGGCGGACTGCGGGTGGGGCCGGCGACGAGGCCGCAGGATGCCGGCGGCTCCCGCCGGAAGCGAGGCAACGAAAGAGGATGGGCATGCAAAGGATCAGGGAATGGTACCTGGGGCTCGGCCGCGGCGCCAAGATCGCTCTGCTCTCATGCGGGATGATCCTGGCCGCCGCCGCGGCGGCGGCCATCGTGTTCATGGTCAGCAACCCCAGCAAGGTAGAGGTGCGTTTCGGCACCATCGTGCGCGACCCCATCGACAACCACGTGTGGGAGGACAACACCCAAACGGCATGGGTGGACCCCTCCGAGGCCGCCAACTACCGCGTGGAGTACATCGACCGGTACAGCCCCGAGCACGAGGAGCAGATCAACAAGGAGAAGGAAGCGGTCGCCCAGCGGGAGAAGGAGCTGGAGGGATCCTCCGGCTACCAGGCCATAGAATCGGCCGTCCCCGCGGGGACCTTCGAGGACATGCAGACGCTGCAGCGCAACATCCAGACCATGGGGCAGGACATCATCTCCGGCATGAAGATGGCCAACGAGATCTCCAACACCAAGTCATCCCTGGTCTATTACCGCAACCAGGCGGCCTCCATCGAGCTGCCCCCGGAGCTGGAGCCCCTTCGCCAGCAGGCCCTGCAGGTGTTCGACATGTACATAAAGGCCTGCGACCTTTACCTGCAGGCCATCGCCACCGGAGAGCTGGCCCTGGTCGACGAGGCCAACGCCCTGGTCAACGAGGCCACCTCCATCATCCAGGGGCTTCTCCCCTCCTACTGACGCGCGTTCTCACGACTTCGCGCGTCCCTCCCGAAGGCACCGGCACGGGCATCGGCGCGTGCCTTCCCCCGCGCGGCGAGGATGCGCACGCCGGGAACGCAGGCCTAAAAGAACGCCCGGTTGTTCCCCGATAATCGAGGGTGACGGTCATAGGTCCCGTAAAGGAGGTAGTGGACGGTTGTCTGTGCCGCAAAAGGGGGTCGTGATATCCTGGATCTTCGGTTACGATGGAGCAAGGCATCCCTCCCGGGCTTATAGGCGAGACCGAAGTCACGACCTATCCGGGAGCACGCGCCCCGAAAGCGGAAAGGAGGCTCGCGGGTGAGAGAGGAAAAGCGCGGTGCGCGCAGCGGTTTTCTGGCGGTAGTCGATCTCTCGCTTCTCACTCTGGTCTATCTCACCAGGCTCCTCGTCCGCATCCTGCCCCCGGCCGCCATGGATGCGCTCTACGACCTCTTAGGAACCGCGGTCCTGCGCCTCCTCCCCGGGATGGGCGCGAGGCTCGCGGCCAAGGCGGGTGAGGTCCTGGGGGAGGACCTCGGGCACCGCGAGCTGGAGCGCATCAGCCGCGGGGTGTGCGCCTCCGCCCTCAAGCCCATCCTGGACCTGGCGCTCTTCTGGAAACACCGGGAGCGCATGATGGCGGAGCTGCGGGTGGAGGGCATGGAGAACCTCGAGGAGGCCGAGTCGCAGGGCCGGGGGGTCCTGCTGCTCTTCGTCCACACCGGCTCCTACGACCTGTCGCCGGTGATCTTCAACCGCCTGGGCAAGCCCTTCACCCCGGTGATGTTCCACCCCAACAGCACGCCCCTCCACCGCTACGTGGCCGAGATGGCCGTGTTCGGGCAGATCCTGGGATGCGACCGCGAGAGCCCCGTCTTCTGGGCCGGCCGGGATACGGGGGAAAAGGTGCGCCGACACCTGGAAAAGGGCAAGCGGGTGGCCATCGCCCTGGACGTGGACGGGCCGTGCGTGGTGGATCTCTTCGGCCGCCCGGCCGCCCTCGCCGACGGCATCGCCCGCTTCGCGCTGGAGACAGGGGCGCCCATCGTGCCCTTCGCCCTCCTGCGCGGCGCCGGGCCCCTGGAGCGCAGGCTGATCCTCTACCCTCCGCTGCGGTACGAGCGCAGTGGAAACCGGGAGGCCGACGTGAGGGCGGTGATGCAGCAGGCGGCTCTGGCGGGAGAGAGGATGATCCGCGAGGACCCGGGACAGTGGATGAGCCTTTTCGGCATCCGACACTGGTGGGAGAAAGCGCGGAAGATCATGGCGGAGAACGGGGGCGGAAAGGGGACGGTGTCGTGAGCGGCGGGCTCCTGGAGGGCATCTTGCGCTGTCCCGCCTGCGGGGGCGAGCTGAAACGGGAGGGCGCGGGTCTCACCTGTTCCGGCTGCGGGACCGCCTACGGCGAGACGGAAGGTCTCCCCGACCTCATCCCCCCGGGCTCATCCGCGCTCAAGCTCTCGGAGCGCGAGCATTACACCAGCAAGGTGGACTATTACCTCCAGATGCACGCCACCTGGTGCGGCAGTCCCTTCTACCGCCATTACCACGCCTCTTTCCTGGCCAATTTCCGCACCCTCCCCCCGGGTTCCATCATCCTGGAAACGGGCTGCGGCCTGGGACACGACGGGCTGGAGCTGCTGCGCGCGGGCTACCGCCTGGTGGAGACGGACATCGCGCCGGGACAGCTCGCACGGGCGCGGGAGCTCCACCTCTCTTCCGGCTACGGCGCGTCCTCCGCCCATCTCCTCGCGGACGCCGAGCGGTTACCCCTGGCATCCGGATGCTGCGACGGCGTGCTGGCGGTCGCCTCCCTGCATCACCTCCCCGACCCCCTCGCCGCCCTGCGCGAGATGCACCGCGTCCTCCGGCCCGGGGGGATGCTGGTCCTGGGGACGGAGCCCAACGACTGGCAGAATCGCACCATCTATCCCGCAGGCAAGGTGCTGCTGAAGGCCCTGCGCCGCTTCAAGGGCGGCCCCGTTGGGGGAGAGGAGATGGTCTCGGAGGCGGACAAGCTCACGGAGGGGTTCTCAGCGCGGGACCTCGCCTCCCTTTTAAGGGAGGCGGGTTTCACGCAGATCGCGCTGCAGCCGGCGGGGTACTTCTCCGCAGCTATCTTTTTCCTGAGCACCGAGCTCTCGCAGATGGTCGGGCGCCCCTTGCGACTCTTCGCCCTGGAGAAAGCGCTCATCCCCCTGGACGAGGCTCTGGGCAGGATGCCTTTTCTTTCCAGATACCCCTGGCACTGGAACGCACGGGCGAACAGATGAGGGGAGCCCTTCCTCCGGGTGCCCTCCCAGGCCACTATCCTTGCCGGGGATCATTTCCCCGTTCTCGCAGATGGTCGGGCGCCCCTTGCGACTCTTCGCCCTGGAGAAAGCGCTCATCCCCCTGGACGAGGCTCTGGGCAGGATGCCTTTTCTTTCCAGATACCCCTGGCACTGGAACGCACGGGCGAACAGATGAGGGGAGCCCTTCCTCCGGGCGCCCTCCACGCTGGATGCGCCCGCCAAAGGTCGGTCTTCCCCTTAATGTTACGCCGGTGTTACAAAACGGTTGTGATCGTGTGACATTACCCATAGGTAACTTGAATAGCGCGGGCTCGGGGTATATATTTTGTTTACAGGGATGAAGGACGGGGCAGGCACACATTACTATCCCTGGGAAAGCGAGCGGACTAGAGCGGGTGCGAACTGGGGGTGCGTGAACACAAAAAGCGGGACACAAAAGGTCGAGACTCACTCGGGTAGAACAACCTGAACCAGAACCTACCTGAACATCCCGAAAGATGTCCTGGTCTTTTTCACCGCCCCGGAAAACCGGAAACCCCGCTCCACGGACGGATCCGCCGGGAAGGACGAGTTGCGGCATCGCCGATGGCGCGCCGCACGGGAGGCCAAGGACGGGCAGAAAAGCGATGAGGCTGGCGCTGGTACACGACTGGCTCACAAATCTCGCGGGCGCTGAGCGGGTTCTGATGGCCATGTGCGAGGTCTTCCCGGAAGCCCCCGTCTATACCTCCGTCTTCTGCCCCGAGCATTTCCCCCAGTTGCAGGACAGGGAGGTGCGCACCTCTTTCCTGCAGAAGGTGCCGGGGGCGAAGAAGAAGCACCAGGCCTTCCCGCTGCTGCGCACCGTGGCCTTCGAGCGTTTCGACCTCTCGGAGTTCGACGTGGTTATCTCCTCCTGCCACGCCGAGGCCAAGGGGGTGATCACACGTCCTGAGACGCTGCACATCTGCTACTGTTACACCCCCGTTCGTTACTACTGGAGCGGTTACCACCACTACCTAGAGAACCCCCGCTACGGCTTCCTCAATCCCTTGGTGAAGGCGGTCATGCCCTACATGACCGGCTATCTGCGGGTCTGGGACCGCTGCGCCGCAGACCGGGTGGACCGCTTCGTGGCCATCAGCAGGCACGTGGCCCGGCGCATCGAGAAATACTACCGCCGCGAGGCCGAGGTCATCTACCCGCCCGTGAACACCGCATGGCTCGGGATCTCCGAAAAGGTCGATGATTACTTCCTCCTGGTGGGCAGACTCATCCCCTACAAGCGCGCCGACCTGGCGGTGGAGGCCTTCAACCGCCTGGGACTTCCCCTGAAGGTCGCGGGCACGGGCTCGGAGCTCGAGAGGCTGCGCGCTGCGGCCAGGCCGAACATCGAGTTCCTGGGCAGGGTGAGCGACGCGGAGCTGGCGGAGCTCTACTCCCACTGCCTGGCCCTGGTATTCCCGCAGGAGGAGGACTTCGGCATCGTCCCCCTGGAGGCCATGGCAGCGGGGCGTCCGGTGATCGCCTACCGCGCGGGTGGAGCCACGGAGACGGTGGCGGAGGGGAAGACGGGGGTCTTCTTCGACCGCCAGGACGCGGAATGCCTCGCCCGGTGCGTGAGGGATTTCGATCCCGGGCGCTTCGACCCCGCCCAGGCACGCGCCAGGGCTATGCAGTTCGACGTGGAGGTCTTCAAGCGCAGGCTGGAGGAATTCGTACGCCAAGCATGGGAGCGCTTTTCCCAAGGTCATGCGACGCCGACGAAAAAGGGGCGCCTGGTGAACATGCCGGCGCCGGAGACAAAGCTGGAGGGGGAGCATGGACAGGCAATTGATAGAAAGCGGGTTGTCTGAGACGCGAGCCGCCCTGCCGGTGAGCGGCGCCGGGATGCCCGAGATGGGCATCCAGGACGAGGACCTGCACGCCCTGCTCGCGGGGGCGGAATACGGCCTGCTGGAGCGCCCTGTATCCAGGCGCGCGGAGGTGGCGGCGCGCATCACGGCGCGCTTGCTGACCGACGTATTGGCGGTGTTCACCGCGGCCACCGTCGCCTACTGGTTGCGCTTCGAGAACTCCTTCTTCGTGCGCGCCTTCCCACCCGAGGAAGCGGTCTTCTACGGCAGCGTCATCGCGGCCCTCATGGTCACCTCCCCGGTGCTCTTCCTGGCCCTCAAGGTGGCCGGTATGTACGACCCGCGCACCCGCGTGCGCATCCTTGACCGCATCCCCCGCATCGTGGGAGCGACCAACGCCTATCTGGTCTTTCTCCTCGTGATGTCCTTTTTCCTCGACTCCTCCGTGTCCACCCGGGGTTACCTCATCGTCTTCTGGGCGCTCGCCATCCTCTGCCTCTTCACGGGACGCATGATCCTGCAGCTCTCTTTGAGGGTGGCAGGCATCAACGACGTGGTCATGCGCAACACCCTCATCGTGGGCGCGGGCAAGGTGGGGAAGCAGGTGGCGCGCAAGCTGGTGCGCCACGAGGCCTTCGGGCTCCGCCCGGTGGGGTTCGTGGACGATGACCCTCTCTTCAGACGCTTCCAGGAGCCCGAGCTCAAGGACCTGCGGGTGCTGGGCGGCATCGCCAACCTGCAGGACATCATCCGCGAGTTCGAGGTGGAGAAGGTGATCATCGCCTTCTCCGGGACCGGCTCCGAGCAGCTTCTCGACCTCGCCTCGAGGTGCAACAGGGCGGGCGTGGAATGTTCCATCGTGCCCCGGCTCTTCGAGGTGATAACCGACGAGATAAAGGTGAACGAGATCGGCGGCATTCCCCTCATCAAGCTGCGCGATAAGAAGATCACGGGATACCGGAAGCTGCTCAAGGACCTGGAGGACTACGTGCTCGCCACGGCGGCTTTGCTGATCACCTGGCCGCTGCTGCTGATCACCGCCATCGCCATCAAGCTCGACTCGCCGGGCCCCGTCTTTTTCCGCCAGGAGAGGGTGGGAAAGAACCAGAGGACGTTCACCTGCCTGAAGTTCCGCTCCATGGTGGTGAACGCAGAGGAGCTGCAGGACGAACTGATCGACCTCAACCAGGCGGAAGGCCCCCTCTTCAAGATAAGCGACGATCCCAGGGTCACGAGGGTGGGGAAGTGGATACGCAAGTTCTCCATCGACGAGCTCCCGCAGATCTTCAACGTGCTGGCGGGGCACATGAGCCTGGTGGGGCCAAGGCCGCCCGTTCCCAGGGAGGTCAAGGAGTACAAGTTCTGGCAGACCCAGAGGCTGAACGTAAAGCCGGGCATCACCGGCCTCTGGCAGGTGAGCGGGCGCAGCGACCTGCCCTTCGACGAGATGGTAAAACTGGACCTTTACTATATCGAGACCTGGTCCCTGTGGCAGGATTTCAAGATCATCCTCAGGACCTTCTCAGCCATACTGTCCTCCAACGGCGCGTACTGAAGCGATGGGGAAGGGAGTACGTCCTCACCCCGTCGCGCACGCAAAGGCCACGTGCCCCCGTGGCTGGAGCGCGAGCGAGGAGCGCGGCAGCGAAGCGTAGGGGGGTTTTGGGGGGACCGGGCGGCATCCGTGCCGCCCGGTTTTCTATCTCTACGCGGGGCGGGCCTTGCGGGACGGCCCGATCCCGCGTTGTATCCCGATCAGAGAGACATATCCAGTTGTTGGACCGCGCCGGGCGTCCCGTTCTCGCGCAGATATAACCCGCTCGACCTCACCCTTCCCAGTACCTGGTTGCCGGGGTCCGTGAGGGAGAAGGGGGTGCCGGCGCGCCCGAGGAAAATGGCCCCTATACCGAGGTCGGTGAGGGAGAGCAGGAAATCCTCCTCGCCGTTCTTCACCCATACCCGCAGGTCGCGGAACACGGGATCGGCCTCATCTATCCAGTTATTACCATCTATGTCGTGGGTGGCGAGCTCCGCGAAGCCGTCTCCCGACAGCGGACCGAACATCTCCCTCCCGCTGGTGACAGACCCGTCGCCGTCCAAGTCCAGGACCAGGAAGCCGCTGCCTGCCTCCAGCATGGGAACATCATCCGCGACGCCGTCCGCGTCCAGGTCGAACGCGAACCTAAACCCTGAGAGGCGCGCCGCGGAGCCGTCGAGGTTCAACACCAGCGGGTCCGAGACCGCCGCCTCCCCCACGCGCAGACGCGCGCTCTCGTAGTGCTCGTACTCCCTGTGCATGACCAGCTCCAGCCGGAAGAAGATCTCCCTGCCGTCCGCGGTTCTCACCACCCCCGCGGCGCTGAAAGAGGTGGTTTCGCTCTCCCTCTCATACCTCGCGAACTCGTACTCCAGGCCCCAACCCCCGCGGGAGCTTTGCGCGGGTCCCGCGCCTCCCGGGCCGCCTCCCGCATCACTTTCCTCCACGTAGCCCTGACCGCCGGGGAAGAGCTCCGCGGTACGTATCCGGATGCGTCTCCCGGTCACCATCTCCACCAGCTTCTCCACCAGGCTCTTCAGCCTCGCAAGATCAGGCCTCCCCGCCTTTTCCGGCTCGCAGGGCTTCTTCGCCCTACGCGAGTGTTCGGTCTCCCCCGGGGCTTTCGAGGCCGCATGCGGGTGGATGGCCTCGCGCCCCGGACCCGGTATCCGGCCCGCCTGCCGTCCCGAAGCAGGCGGGGAAGCGAGATGCAGACGAAGGCTCTCGCGGGCCTCCTCGACCCGCGAAAAGGTATGCCCGGCCTGCAGGGAGACGCTGGAATCGGTGATCCTCAAGGGCTTCTCCTCTCATCCATGAGAGCGCGGCGGACCGCTCCCTGTCCTCTTCGCAGCATGAAGGAGACCCCCGCTCCCGCGCATCCATCCAAAGTGCATACCGCGGCGGCCAAAAGAGGGAGACTCCGTTTCCCGCCCGGGGCATCGGGCGCACCTCTCTCCATACCCGTTCCGGGTGGGTCGAGGTTCCGATACGCGCCCGGGGCAATGGCCACGGCGCCCCAAAGCCCACCCCGCGGAAATGATCCTCGTGGCGCCCTGTCCCGCGCCCCCTCGGCAACCGGGTCGCGAAATAGCGGCTTTCAAACGGGATGTGGCGGCGGTGCGCGAAGGGGCTTTTCCCCATGCCGCCCTCCGCCCCGCAGGTCCCCCCAGCCCTTCCGGCCTGTGAGATAATGGAGGCGCCCACCGGGAGGCGAGGAAGGGAGGCGCGATGCCGAAGGAGTTCTTCGAGCCTCCGGAGGGATTCAACCCCTTCGGAGACCTGTTGGGCATCGTCTTTACCGCCTACGGCGAAGGACGCAGCCGCTGCGAGCTGGAGGCACGCCGGGAGCTTATCAACCCTCACGGGGTGCTGCACGGCGGGGCTATCTATTCCATGGTGGATTTCGGCATGGGCGCCGCCCTCTACTCGGTCATGGAGGAGAAGGAGCTATGCGCCACGGTGGAGATAAAGATCACCTATCTCAAAGCGGTGAGAGAGGGCAGGCTGGTATGTGAGAGCGTGGTGGTGGACCGCCGCAAGCGCATAGCCGTCCTGGAATCCGAGGTGCGCAACGGCGAGGAGCTGGTGGCCAAGGCCCTCGGCACCTTCTATATATACTAATCGGGGTCAGATCTTCATTCTTCGACGCGGGTAACGGATGCCTCGTTCAGGCCAGCTCTTTCAAGAGTAAAGCCTGGTCGTTTACAGACCTTGACCCTGGCGCGCGATCAAAGAAGGCGACGTTGCGCGGGAGGGAAGAGGCGCTGACGAGGCGGAGGCGCGGCTCCGAGCCGCGCCTCCGTTCTTCCGGCCTCGGGGGAAGGGAACCGGGACATAACGTTGACCAAAACTCTGCCTCCCCTAGGCCTTTTCCGCCCCAAAACCGCCGCCGCTGCAATCTCCCTGCTGACCATGCGCCTCCACGGCCGCGTCTCCCGCGCCCGTGGCCTCCCATCGCGCCGGGGCGGTTTCGGGGCCCCAGCCCCGCGCCACCCTTCGGGGAAGGCGGCGGTCGGGCCGGACACTACGCAGAGCGGGATGCCTTGATCAGCTTCAGCGCGCCGCGGGCCAACACCAACCCTCCCAGCGCCGCGCCTACCTGGGTGGCGGGCTTCAGGATGGGGGTGAAACCCTTCTTCGGCTTCCACTCCACGTTCAGGGAGAGGGTCTTGCCCAGTTTGTCCAGGGCGATGACCTCCGCGCAGTGATTGGCGGTCCAGATGGCCGCCTCCATACCGCCGGAGGAGACGTGGGTCTTGGTATAGTCTCCCGCCAGGTAGAGGTTGTCGATGGGGGAACGCTGATAGGGGCGGTGCTTCTCCATCCCCGGGTAGGCGCGGTACACGCCCTGCCGCTCGCGAACCACCTTGTACTTGCGCACCTCCGCCTCGCGTGCCGTGGGGAAGAGGGCCCGGATCTGCTCGATGGCGATGTCGAAGATCACCTCGTCCGGCAGCCCCTCGATATTGTCCGCCGGGGAGAGCACCATCTCGAACATGGAGCCGCCCTTGAAGATGTCCGGCAGCACATTGGAGAGGTCCGCGTAGGTGTTGAAGATGCAGTTGTTGGAGAAGAAGGTCACGTCCACGTCGGTGAGCTTGCGGTCGAACCATATCTGCAGGGAGAGCGAGGGCGCGTAGTGGAAGAACCACAGGTCGCGGAAGTACTCGTAGTGGAAGGCCTCCTTGGGCAGCACGCGCCGCAGCGAGTAGGGGCTCATGGTGGAGACGTAGAGGTCCGCGGTCTTCTCCTCGCCGTTAACGGTCACGCTCTTCACCCTGGTGCCCTCGAGGTTGATGGCGGTCACCGCGCTCTTGAGGGCGGTGGTGCCCCCCTTGGAGTGGATGTACTCCAGGCAGGTGTCCACCCAGATGTCGCCCAGCCCGCCGTTGGCGAAGCCCACGCGCGCGCTGTCCGGGTCCGCGGCCACCTTGCGGAACCAGTTGATCATCACCTTGGCGGAGATCATCCACGAGGGGGTGAAGGTGAGCCCGTTGATCCCCGGCTCCAGGGGCAGCAGGGCGTCCTTGGGCCCGCGGCGGCATAGCCACTGCCCGAAGGATATCTCGTCCAGCTTCTCCAGCTTGCGATCGGAGTACATCACCGCCCCGCCCATGGCCCCGGCGGTGAAGAGGAGCTTCCACCTGGGCACGCGGGTGTAGGACTTCAGCAGGGAGCCGAAGGCCACCGCGGCGTGGAAGGGCGCGGGCAGGTTGGCGAACCTGAGCACCGCGTCCTTGCCCCCCTCCTGCATGTAGTAGAACTCCGTCTGCTTCCAGAGGATGTTCTTCTCGATGCCCATCTTGTTGAAGAAGTTGAGGAGGTTGGCGTAGTAGGGGAAGAAGACGTGCAGGGCGTTGTCGATCATGTCCCCGTCTTCGTCCTTCCAGGAACTGGCGCGTCCGCCGAAGATCTCGTCGGCCTCCACCAGCTCCACCTCGATCCCCAGGTCGAGGAGGTTGATGGCCGTCGCCAGCCCCGCCATGCCGCCGCCCATGACCAGAGCTTTCATCTCACACTCTCCTTTCTCGATCTACCACCGTCATGTTCTCTGCTGGATGAGGCATTGCTCACTATGTTTTCCAGGACCTCCCGCACCGCCAAGAGGGCTTTGTCGCGCGTCAGCACCTCGTTGAGGCCCATGAGGGAGGCAAAGGCCAGGGTGAGCCCGAGGGACAGGATCTGCCACGCGGCCACCGTGGTGTCCAGGTCCTTCCTCACCACCCCGTCCTTCTTCCCCTCCTCGAACATGAGGGAGAGGATGGTGGTAAAACCTACCAGCTTATCGCTGAGCGCGGCTCTGATGTCCGGGTCGCGCGCTCCCGTGACCGCCTCGAAGAGGAGCATGGACTCGTCGGGGTGAGTGATCACGAACTCGTAATAAGCGTCGCTCATGCGGTAGATACGCTCCGTGACCTCGCCGCTCTCCCCCGCCCCCCTGGAGAGGGTCTCGTAGAAGAGCTCCCCCAGGGCGTCTAGAGCCTCGAGGACGAGTTCCTTCTTGCCGGGAAAGTACTTGTAAAGGGCGGGTTCGGAGACCCCGACCTTCTCCGCGATGCGCCTAGTAGTGGTCCCCACGAGGCCCTGCTCCGCCATTATCTCCAGGGCTGCCTGCACGATCTGCCTCTTGCGCTCGCTTCCGCTCATGCGCTCGCCCTTGCCCGTCATCTCTTCCGTGGCGACCCCTCCTGGACAAAAGGTTAGTGAATATTAACTAACTTATAGCACGGCGGCTACCCCGCGGTCAACACCCAGCCGCGCTGAGACCCGGCGGGACCTCTGCCCGCTTTCCCGGCGCCGGAAAAAGGGCAGCGTGACGACATAAAAGATATGCGGGCTTTGATGCATGATCCTCCTCTGCCCATACTATGCAGGGAGGGCGGTGTGATGATGCGGCAGGCTCTTGCGCCGCGACTTCCCTGTGGGCGCCACTCGGGGCGAAAGGATCGAGGATCCAACCGGTAATTCTTTAGGGCGGCAGGACGAACGGGTTGATGTTTGACCTCCCGGTTGCTCAGCCCGCCTGCCACGATCCCGCTGCGGCCTCCCAGGCGAAGGACGTCGAGAAGATAGAGGCGGGGCATCAGGGACTGCGCCCGAGCCGACTCAAGGCGGCGCTTGTAATGCGTGCGCTTTTTAAGTTGACTATTTTACTCAGGCCCGGGCCACACGGTGTCCCGTCATTTATATCCACTTGTAATGCGTGCGCTTTTTAAGCTAACTTTTTATTAAACTGCTTCTACGAGGAGGGAGGAAAAGATGTCCGTGGTCGCCGTCACCGGATGTTCGGGTTACATAGGCACGCGCCTGCTGCGTTTTCTGGACGAGAGCGAAAAGGTCACCAGGATCATCGGGGTGGACCTCAACCCCCCGCGCCACTCCACGCCCAAGATGGACTTTCACCGCCTGGACGTGCGCGACCCCTCCCTGGTGAACCTCTTCACCCTCAACAACGTGGAGGTGGTGGTGCACCTGGCCTTCATCGTCAACCCCCTGCACGACGACGCCCTCATGCACGACATCGACGTCAACGGCACCCGCAACGTGCTCAAGGCCACCGCGGCATGCGTGGCCCGGCATTTCGTCATCGCCTCATCCACCTCGGCCTTCGGCGCCCACCCCGACAACCCGGAGTGGCTGACCGAAAAGGACCACCCGCGCCTGCAGCGCAACTACACCTATGCCGCCGACAAGTACGAGACCGAGATGCTGGTGCGCATCTTCAGGGAGGAGAACCCGCATACCAAGGTGGCGGTGGTCCGCCCCTGCATCGTCTACGGGCCCAACGTGGACAACTACCTGTCGCGCTTCATCGTCCGGCTGCCCTTCTTCCCCGCCGTGGACGGCGTCAAGCCCGACATGCAGTTCGTGCACGAGGACGACGTGGCGGAGGTCTTCCTGCGCGTGGTGGAGAAGGAGGCGGTGGGCTATTTCCACGCCGTGGGCGAGGGGGTCGTCAACTCGGAGGAGATAGCGCGCATGGCCGGAAAGCCGGTGATCCCGGTGCCGGCCAAGGTGGCCTACCCGGTCATAGACCTATTGTGGAAGCTGCACGCGCCGCTCATCGAAGGGCCCTCCGGCATGCTGGACTTCATCCGCTACCGCTGGACGGCCTCGGACGAGCTGACGCGCGAGGCGCTGGGCCTGGGGCCGCGCATGCACTCCCGCGACGTGGTCCGCCTCATGCTGGAAACCCACCGCTAATGGGGTCAGCCCCGGACATGGGACATTATCTTTCGAGGGATCAGATTTCGTAGGGGCACAACGACATCCGGCGGATCGCCCGGCCCACACGCACCGGTCCGATATCGCGGCACGCCTGGGGCCCGGGATATACGGGATATTATCGATCCGCGGGTCAGGATTCGCCCGGGCACCCGGAAAGCCGACAGACCCCCCCATCGGCAAACCCTTGGTCATGCCGATCCTTCACACCAGCTCGGTTGCTCTCCCGAGATCGCGGCACAAAGGTCCTCACGTCAACCCCTCGAGCCGGTCCTCCGCCGTCGCCCGCTCCTCTGCCCCCAGAGATCGTGATACAAAATCCCTCTCCTCCACTACACCGGCGAATCACGACCCGGACAAGCACGGAATAAACGAAAGGCCAAAACAGCGAGCTTCTCCATAATGGAGAGCGATGAAAAAATGCCGGCTTTCCTCGCCTCAGGCCTTCGCTCTGAGGGCCTTCCTCTCTTCCCTGCTCAGCTTGGGCTTGCGCAGCAGGGGCACGAGCACGAACACCCCGAACACCCACGTCAGCAGGTAATAGAGCTTGGGGTTCTTCCCCCTCTTCTTCGCGGCCCGGTAGGCGATGACCGACTCCACGGCGTGCATGACGGCGAGCTGCTTGGCGATCTTCTTGATCTTTTCGCTGTCCAAGGAAACCTCCTTCTGCCCCGAGCTCCAGCCATTGACGGACGTTGCCCCCACCCCGGCGGGTATGGAGTAGAATCATTATATCAGAGGCCTGGAGGCGGACCCGGCCCGCGGCGGCGTTGTCGGGGAGGCGCCCCTGAAAGGAGACAGGAGATCGACGGGATATGAGCGACCTTAACCGCAAGCTGCAGCAGATCTACCGCACCATCGAGGACAGCGGGCTTTACATCAACCTCAACCACGACATCCGCTTCCGCGAGCAGAAGGAGATCCCGCTCAACCTCAACGAGACCGAGACCATCGTGCTCGCCGAGGAGAGTTACAACTCCCCCCTTCTCCTGGCTCTGCTCACCTCGGTGCTGCGCAACGGCACCATGATCCTCTACGGCTCACCGGGCTCGGGTAAGACCACCTCGGCGGAGTTCGTGGGCGCCTTCGTCCACGGCACCCTCCTGGAGGAGACCTTCGGGGACGGGCGCGGCGGCTTCAGGGTCATGGAGGCCATCCATGAGGCCACCATCCACGGCCATCACGAACTGACCGAGGAGAAGATGATCGGCCGCCCCCACCTAGGCAAGCTCATGCGCGACGGCGAGGAGGACATCATCCCCCGCAAGTTCATGCTCTCCCCCTTCCGCATGGTGGACGAGGTCAACCGTCTCACCCCCGGGCGCACCAACAACCTCCTGGAGATGATGGACCGCGGCTTCTCCGTCTACGGCGACTCCAAGATCTACGCCGCGGAAGGGGTCACCTTCCTCACCGCCAACTTCCGCGACATCGCCTCATCCGACCTCACCCCGCCCTTCCTGGACCGCATCGACGTGGGGGTCTTCGCCCCCACCCTCAACCCCTATTTTCTGGAGATGGCCCAGGGAGGCGAGGACCGCAAGCTCACCGGCGACGAGGAGGCCTATGTGGCCCATCTGCGCCGCGAGATGGGCGTGGAGCTCACCTCCTCCGACTTCGAGACCATCCGCCGGGAGATCGCCGAGGTGGTGGTGGAGCCCGAAGCCCTCTACATCCTCTACAACTTCATCTCCGAGCTCAACGGCTGCGCCCTCGCCTCCCCTGACATCGAGCGCAAGAGCAAGGGCTTCGCCTGGTTCGTCAAGCCACCCGTGCTCTGTTCCCAGGTGGACGACGGGGGCATGGCCGGGGGCGGGCACCTGGGCGGCTGCCACTACCACAACACCGAGAACATCTGCTACAAGACCGAGAACGAGGTGAGCGTGCGCGCGGGCAAGACCATCGAGCGCTACGCCAAGGCCCTGGCCTGGTTCCGGGGCCGCGAGAAGGCGGGGCTCGAGGAGGTGGAGGCGGTGGTCCCCTACGTGCTGTGGTTCAAGCTCATCCCCACCGACCGCGCCTGGGCGGAGCGCCCGGAGTTCATGAACGACCGCATCGCGCTGGTAAAGGACCTCTTCGCCACCTCGCGCAACCACTACCTCAAGAGCCGGCGCATGATCAAAACCCTCGATGGGGTGCTGGAGCTCTACGAGCAGGCGGTGAAGAACCAGCCCGTGAACCCCGACCTGGTGCTGGAGGCCTTGGAGTCGCTCAAGAGTTACGACTCCCCCGCCAAGTACCCCATCGCCACCATGCTGCGCCAGGTCCACCGCGAGATCCTGCGTGAGACCGCGAGGTGAGGGAGCCTTGCGCATCCAGGGCGTCGATCTGGAGGAGGTGCTGGAGCGGGCCCGCGCCTTCTGCGGCTACCCGCGCATCATGGAGCCGGAGTTCGTGCTCAACCCCGCCGGGCACCCCCACGCCGCCAGGCTCAACGGCGAGTTCGGCATCTGGGAGCCTTCCGAGAACCGCGTGTACATCAACGTCCCCGAGGTGATGGAGAGGCTCGGTATCCAGAACCTGGAAGCCGTTGTGGTCTACCAGCTCCTGCACTACGCCCTGGCCCCCTTCGACATGCGCACCTCCCTGCGCCTCACCGCCTCCGCCAAACTAGCCCTGGAGGAGGTGAAGGACAGGGGGAGGGCCGTGACCCACCAGGAAGCCCTTTCCATCCAGCGCCTTTTCTGCGACATGGTGGACGTCACTTACGCCGCGCGCCACGGCATGCGCGAGCAGATGATCTCCCTCTACCACGCCATGGACAGGGCCCACGGCTGGAAGCAGAGCAAGATGTGGAAGTTCCTCCTCTGCTGTTTCGAGGAGCTGTGGGACTGCGAGAACGCCCTCATCGGCAAGGTGCCGCGGGAGATGCGCGAGGACGCCGGCCGCCTGGCCTCGCGCCTCCTGGACCGCCCCTTCGCCGCCGCCGCCTGGGAGGAGAAGGTGCGCTTCCTGGTGGGCTACCTGCATAAATACTACGATGACCCCCAAGAGATGGACGACAGCCGCCTCATGGACCACGGCATCGACGAGATGCGCTCCCGCTCCCCCGAGGAGGCTCTGCGCTCCCTGGCCATGGAGATGGGCATGCAGGACTTCAAGGAGCTGGTGGGGGGCATCGGGGCGGGCACCGAGACCCAGGCCCTGGTGTGGTACTATCGTGACCTCTCCCGCCGTTACGAGGTGCGCTTCCGTCCCGTGAAGAGCGAGGCGGGGGAGGAGATACCGCACGCCCCCCTGGCCTGGGGCATGGCCGACCCCTTCGAGCGCTTGGACCTGCCCTACACCCTGTACACCTGCGGCAAGGCCATCCCCACCCTCACCACCAAGCAGTGGGAGAAGATGCCCATGGAGGTGGTGGTGAGGCGCAAGACGCCCCCGGACGTGATCATCATCCTCGATGCCTCGGGCTCCATGACCAATCCCACCTCGGAGGTGGCCAACGCCGTGCTGGCGGGCTTCGTGATGGCGCGCAGCGCGGGCAACCTGGGCGCCAAGGTGGGCTTGGTGGTCTATTCCGACCAGCAGCGCTCCCTGGTGGTGGAGCCGGTTTGGGACGTGCGCCGGGTGGAGGAGGGCTTGGTGACCTATTACGGAGGGGGCACCGTCTTCCCGGTGCAGGAGTTCCGCTACCTGGCGGGCCTGGAGCCCCACCGTCCCAAGCATTTCTGCCTCATCTCCGACGCGGAGATAACCAACGTGGCGGAGGCCTCCTACCACCTGGGAGAGGCCCTGCAGCTCAACCCGGAGAACTCGGGCTCGGTGTTCCTCATCGACCAGCCCTACAGCGAGAAGGCGGAGATCCTGCGCCAGGCGGGATACGACATCTTCCCCGTCTCGCGCGGGGAGGACCTGGTGCGCATCGTGGCCGGGAAAGCACAGGAGCTGTATGCGTGATGAAGCTCCCGAGGCCGGTTTTCGAGAACGATCCCGAGTCCCTGCTGGACATACTTGAGGCCAACCGCCGGGAGGAGGAGGCGCGCCGCCGGCGCTTCCAGGAGTTCACCCTCCAGGACTTCTTCCTCAACCTGCGCTCCCGCGACCGGCTGAGCAAGGCCCGCGTGCGTCGGGCGGTCCCGGCCCGCGATGACCGCGAGCTGGTGCAGTTGGCCCAGCGACTCATGTGCGAGGCCTCCGAGGATTACCTGCGCCTGCGCATGCAGTGGCAGCGCGAGGCGGTGGGATATATTACCAGCCTGGCCATGGAGGCCCACGCGCGCATGGGGGGTGGGGAGATGAAGATCCCCGACGGACTGGACTACGTGGGCATGCAGGCGGAGGGCAGCGCGGAGCGACCCCTCCTCATCCGGGCTGGTCGCATCGGCAACTTCGCGGGGCTGAGGGCGAAGCACCTGCGCATCCGGGCCGAGGAGGTGGGCGATTACTGTCTGCGCCGCGCCCAGCACTGCGTGGTGGAGACGGGCACGGCGGGGAAATGTCTGGGCGAGGAGGGCGAGGAGCTCCGCCTCAGGGCGCGCGAGGCCGGCGACTGGCTCATGCTCAAGTCCAAGCGCTGTAAGGTGGAGGCCCGCAAGGTGGGCAGACTGGCGGGACTCGATTCCCATGACCTGGAAATGCACGTGCACTACGCCGGGGCGGAGCTGGGCGCCCGCGCCCGGGACGCCATCATCTACGTCTACCGCGAGGCGCGCAGCCTGGGTCTGCGCGGCAGCGGCGTGGTGTACATACGCCACGCCGCCCCGCCCTGGCGCACCTCCTTCCGGGTGGAGAGGCTGCCCTGAGGAAAAACGCCTTCCCACCCGGCCAGACGCATTTCCCGGTCAGGGCAAGCCTCCGAAAAAGGCCGCCAAATACATCCGGCTTGCAGCGGAACTTCCGAGCCATGAATATAATCAATCCATAGAAGCCCAGGTAAATCCCCATATGGGGTTGAATCATGCCTGGTCATGTTGCTAAGATTACAAAGGCGCCATCGATTATATAGTACCTTTA
>JACIXD010000011.1 GCA_014360645.1 Actinomycetota bacterium
CTACCGTTCTGCCGGCAGGTTGAAACGTTCAAACCCCGGTTTCCTCCTTTCCCCTCGAAGATCCTTGAAGCCACGGGGTGAAAGATGCCCTCCGGAGCGATATCCGAAGATGCTTGACCGCTCAAGGTGGGCTGCATATGCAGTTACCTTTCCTTTTGAGCGGTTTCAGGTCGGAGCTAAGGCCAGAGACCTGATGTGGGCAAGAACCTCGGCGAAGAGAACACCCGAGATAGCCACCTCCGCCATCTGGAATATGGTCCTTCTGGCATGATTTATGACCCTTGCACCGCGAAATCCCAGCCTAAGATGGGCGTCAAAATCAAGCCTCAAACCCGCGTTTTCCGCTTCACCCGCAAGGTTATCCATGTTTATCCCCCCTGTATTGCTGCTGCCGCTGTATTGATGGCTATTTTAGCAATACAAGCGCAGAATCCTTGCTATTTGATACAAGAAATCCGGGTTCATAGGTCTGGACCCCTTTCCATCGGTTGCTTTGTTTGCGCTTAACAACCGATATGGTAGTCCAGACCGCTATCAATTTACAGACAGTATAAGACGTGACCCGCTATTGAGCCGATGGTGCCGAGTAGGTGAGTAATGAGTTATAAGCATAGCAAGGAAGTAGGGAAAACCCTTGACCGCCTCAGGGAGCTATTGGGGCTCGCCGCCTTCTCTTAGTCGTAGAGACGGGCAATCAGCCAGATGACGATGATGAACTGAGCGGGGCTAACTACGAATCCAGGCCAGACAGATTCCCTATAGAGATCATTCAGAGGATAACCGAAGTGTTTGCTGAGGAATGGATTCTTGAGCGAGAAATCCGACTAAGCGATGAGGATATTCTTGCCTTACAAGAGGGAGTGTTAGGAGAAGACTCTTAGTAGAAAAACCAGGCCGGAGAATGTGCCCTCCGACCTGCGGTTTTACTTGGTGGGCCCAGTAGGACTCGAACCTACGCCACGCGGATTATGAGTCCGTTTATTCGGGTTATTACCAAATATTGCATTCTCCCTGCTAGGGGCCTTAATGGGCCTAAAATCCGCATGAATACAGGGAAATTAGGCCTTTCCCTTCATGTACCTACATATCCCTACGTTTTTCTTCATGCGGCTCAATCTTCCGGCGTATTTCCGGCGCGTTATTTGCGTAATGCAAGGTATATTATAGCAGGACCTGGAGGGGTCCACGGGCGTACTCCCGGGCTTGGATGCGCGGGAGGGGCGGTGGATGAAGGATGGGTAGAAAAGGTCGGAGGGGCAGGGGGGTGGTCGGCCAGGTCCTCTATGTTGGGGACGTGCGAGGACGGATGTTCGCCGTGATGGGGACTACCACGCCTGCTGGAGACAAGGCTGCGGAAGATTTGAAAGGGAAAGATCGTGAGAAGGAGGGGAGTTTTTTGGCAGATATGATATTGATGAGGATTTCGAGCGCAAGAGTTTTGGCTACGTGTTGCCCGGGGACCAAGCCCCGGAGAAGCTCGATACTCTTCGACTAAGATAAGAGGTCATCGCCCCCTGTTCTTCGCGAAAGAGATTTTCGCTTGGGTGAAGGGGACCCCCGAGTACGCCTCCGAAATAACCCACTACGGGTCTTGAGGCCTCCGGGAAGCCGGGAGAGGGGTTCGCTCCTCAAAAAGGTTTCCCGGGCCCCGTCTTCCCAGCGGAGCCTTCTGTTGAAAAAGAAAGGCCCACAGCTTCAGTTGAGGATCACAATTATGGGCACTCTAGTTTTGGGATGCAAGGGGTAGGTTTCATTTACGTATAAGCAATCCTATCCGAATCGAATACGTTAAACGGCACGTCACTCGAGTATCTCAGGATACCACCTACGGAAACCGGAGCCGACACTGGCGCACCCAGCACACACATCAGGCCGTGGATATACAGGTTTCTCCGCCCTTGTTGAAAACATCCCTCAACCAGAGGCCCGGAGGTTGAATCTACGAACTTTTAAAGATCCAGGCTCGGTAGCGGATAATCGGCTGATCTCCGCCAATTTTATCCCTCCAGCTTGGCCTCAAGCTCGGATTTGAAGTCCCTGTAAGTGCCGTTTCCTAGCGCCTCGAAGAAGAGGTCAAAGCTTTTAGGGGAGAGGAATTTGAAATAATACCGCTGCTCTTTCTGCAGGTTGTTGACCCTTTTGAAATGTTCTTTAGCATACCGGAGCTTTGCCCTGTTCTCATCGGAGACGTCGTTGTCCATTTTAATTTCCACTACGATAATATCCTTCCCCACCCTGATAAAGAAATCGGGATTGAAACTTCCCTGCTTAGGATGCTCTCCCTTGCGCCAGGAGTATTCAATGCTGTAGAAGCCGACATCTGGGGACTTGATCCAGGCATCTATCACCTTGGCCGTCTGCTCGGCGGTCAACCCCCGGATGAACTTCCTCTCAGGCTCTGAGCTCGCAAAGACCACGTTAAGGGGGGTCTTGAAGTTGTATACGTTCTCAATTTTGATAATGGCTGATCGCGGAAGGCTCTCATCCTCCTCAAGCTCCTTCAGTATCTTTCTATCCGCCACCGCCCCCTGCTTCATGGAATAGTCATCCCAAAATACCGTGCTGTCACGGCGGAGGGATCCCACCCCTAAGGAGTTCTTCTTTATCTCTTTGGTATTTATCTTGATGAGGTTCTTCGGTTCGATCTTTAAACTGAGGCTCTTTGCTCCCTTTCTTTTTATTACGCCGAATGCAGCCAGGGTCTGATTGCGGTTTGTCTCGCTCACCCTTCCGCTCTTGTCTCCGATTTTCTCAAGAGACTTTCTGATGATATCCTCAATTTTTTCTTTGGTGAAGATTTTGCTGTATTCGGTCCCCGCTTCCTGGTCAAAAATCAGTAGGCGGTTGAAGACGTCGTGCGCCACCTCCTCGACGGAATAAAGCTTGAACTCGATCAGTGTCCTTTTTACATCCTGCTCCCCGGTGACGGCCATGGCATAGGTGGTGCTCTTTTCTACTGTTTCAGCCTGGCTCGAGTAGTTGATATAGCCTTTCTTCAGGAGCTGGTAGGGGTCTTCTTGAGGATACTTAACCTCCTCCTCGATTCGCTCGTAGTCAATGTTATAAAGATCGAAGTTGTAATCCTTTTTCTTTGCCACCGGGTAGGAATGTATGCGCTTTTCGATCTCCAATACCTCATCCACCAAGTGCTTGATGTGGCTTGACCATTTGTCATGGTTAAAAACGATTACCACCGGCTGACTGCCTCTGTAGACCTCCGGTATCCGCAAGCCTCTTCCTAGCACCTGGGCGATGAGAAGTTTGGAGTTAAACGCCCTTTCTTCGTGGGGAACGATCTGAAAGACATTTTTCACGTCCCAGCCCTCGGAGAGCATACTGACGGAGGTAATCCATTCAATCGGATTCTCTTTTTCATCCACACGACGCAGGATGGGGATATTGCTCTTATGCTCGTTGGCAGAGGTTACGATCAAGACCTTCTTCGCCGCCTGCTCTTTGCTGATATTTTCCCTTTTAGCGAGGAAATCGATCAGTCTATCGGTGAGACGTTTGCAGGCGGCGATGTCCTTGGTGACCATGATGGTGAGGGGCTTTACCTCGCGATATTTGACTTTCTTATTCTCAATGTGATTGTCGTAAATCTTTTGAAATTTTTCGTCCTCGCTCCCGGAAGAATCCTCCGCCACGTAACGGATGGTTTTCACGTATTTCTCCTCAATGGCGTCACTCAGGGAAAAGCGGTGAATAACATCTGTAAAATAATCATCTCCTATATAGCAGGTGCCGGAAACGTTCACGATGAATTTGAACCCATATCTGGGGTCAAGTAAAAACTCCTTCCATTTTTTGAGAGCCGTATCGGAGGGGCTCATCAGGTGGTGGGCCTCATCGTTCAACACCAGTGTCCGTTCCCCTTTCCCAACAAGGCTGTCCTCGATAGCGGATCTGGTATTGATGTAGGTAGCGTGGATGTTCTCGATGCAGATGTCCCCTTTTTGGATGGTGTTGGAGGCGTTGATTATGCGGGGATTGGCTATCTTGGCATCCGTGGGCAGAAGGTCTTTGAGGGTCCTATCGGCGGAGAGGGCTCGGAACTTCTCCGTCAAACCAACTTCAATGGTGTTAGAGGGACAGAGGACCAGCACCTGATCCACGGCTCCCTCGGCAAGCATTATGCGGGCGATGCCATACATCACAAAGCTTTTGCCGGTGGCCGTGGCGTGGTCCAGGGAACAGGAGAGCTTATCCGGCAGTTGTAGATGACTCGAGAAATCCTCAAAGGAGGAATATTTCTCCTGGAGTTTGGGGTTGTTGCGGTAGTTTTCCTCCGCCAGTTCCTTGAGGCACTGGTATTCCCCGCCCAAAAAGTAACGCACCGTCACCCTGACGGCCTCTTTCTGATACTCCCTGTCCCCACAGAGGGCGTCCAGGAATGCCTCGTATTTATTCGGATCAAACCTCGTGGGGTCGTAGTTGGGGGATACCTTGAGGACCAAATCCTTATTTTGAAAGGTCTGGCGGTCAAGCATAGCTACTTACCCCTCTTCCCTTCGAAATCGGACAGGGTTTTTATCTCCCGCCTCTCGTTTCCAAAGATGTCCATATAAATCACCATCATCTGCCCCTTGACCTTATCTTTACCAAAACGAACTTCGTAGCCATTCTTTTTGAGCTCTTCGGCGTAGAAGACCTCGTCTAGGTCAAAGACCTCCCCGTCGAAATCGTAGTCCAACATGACCATGGAAAGCGTCTCAAGGTTGGCAAACTCAAGGGGCTTCCGGGATATGACCTTGCTTTCGAACTTCTCAATCTTTATGACGCATTCTTTTGTCCCTTCTCCCAACTTCTGCTGCCCCTTCTTGTCGTCAATGAAGTATTTGCACTCCACCGTCGGCACCTGAATGAAGTCAAAGCCTACGGCGTCCACTGTGTCGTTGATATCCATCTCGCTCACAGGTTGTTTGATCTTGGTAAACCCCCGGTTGTGAATCTCCTCGATAATGGAATAGGGGATTCGGAGGATGAAGTATTTCGTGCTTCCCTTCTCGATGTAGTCCTCCAGGAAGCGCACCGAGGCGGCGGGGGCGATTATGAAGAAGCGTCTGCCGATTCTCTCTTCCAGATGCCTGTGTAGATCGTCGATGAAACCTCGGTCCAACATAACATCCTTGTGTTTCTGGTAATTGAAGACCAAAACACCGTCCGCCCCCAAGTAGCCGTCCAGTTCGATCTTGGAAATCTCGTGCTTCTCATCTCGGCATTGAAATAGTTTTAGGGCAAACTCCCGATACTGCTCCCAAGGTAGATTCTTGAGCATTTGGTAATCGTAAAGACCGGCGTTATAAAGGGTAAATGGCCTGCACGGCTTGCCGTATTTCTTTTTTTTCTGGGGATCCCCCAAATTCTTGCTCTCGGCGATGTTCAAGAGGCGCTTCTGTATAGTGTATATAGCAAGCTTCCCACAATCCACACCAATCCATCTACGGCCTAACCTCTCTGCCACGGCAAGCGTGGTGCCTGAGCCAGCAAAGCAGTCCAGGATAATGTCACCAGGGTTGGAGGACATTTGGATTAAACGGTTTAAAAGTTTCTCAGGTTTCTGAGTAGGATAGCCTGTAAGTTCAGATTTCCCAGCCTGGTCTGCTTTATAAGCTCTTGGATCAGCATAAATTTGTTGAATGTCATACCATACAGTGGAGGCAGGCATACCTTTACTATCATCTAAATATTGTTTCTCCCAAATTATATTTCCGTCTTTATCTCTACCACGTTGCCGTTTTCGATATCTCCTGCCCTGCTCATCTTCATACTTGAACCAGTCATTGATATATTTTTCACTGTATGGAAGGTAGACTTGATTATAGACATGTTTTCCATAATGTTTGGCATACCCAATCAATGTTTCATGTGATCGAACAAGTTTACTTCCTCCTACTCTTCCACCTGACGGGCTACCGTAATTCCAGATTATTTCGGTAATGAAATTGTACTCCCCAAATATCTCATCCATCAGCACTTTGATGTAATGAACCTTTTTCCAGTCCAAATGCACATAAATACTTCCATCCTCACTCAACAATTCACGTAGGAAAACCAACCTTTTTCTCAAAAACTCAAGAAAATTTGCTCCAGCAATCTTATCCTGGTAAGCTTTCTGATTCTGGCTTCCCTGAAATTCCTGCCTTGTAGCAAAAGGCGGATCAATATAAACCAGCCTCACCCCCGGTGTTCCATCAGCGCTCTTTAATTTTCCCTCCTGCTTCATCAGTAGGAGGGTTTTGAGGACCTGGAGGTTGTCCCCGAAGATGAGCATATTCGTCCAACCACTACCATCCTCACCGTTGCGAAAGGTCTTGACCGGCTGTAAGGGAACGGCCATTGTATCGGACAGGATGTCTTCTTCCCGCTCCTTGTTGGCATAGGCGAGCTCGTATTCCTTCTTGGCATCAAAGAGGACCGTCTTGTAGTCCTCCGACAAAGGCTTGCCTTCCTTGAGGAGGCTTGCGATCTGCTCAATCTCCTGATCAGAAAGTTTACGCATTGGCGTTACCCTCGCTCTTCCCTCTTTATCGCCCAGTCCTTCCTCTCCTCTCAATCGGCCTCGGAGGATTGAAACGACATGAACGTTCTGGCTCTTTTTTTCTTAATTTCTAAGTCTTTCTCCTTCAGGAATAAACATTTCTCCCAGGTTAACTCAATGGTCGTCTACTTTTTATAAATTTAAACTTATTTTACGATTAGTCCGTTGATTCAGGAAGGGATGGCCAGCCGCAACATGTGCTTACGTCATGGGCTTAAGCACGCCTACATTTGAATTGTTTTTGGAATAAGGACTTAAGGGGACATCTAAAGAGCTTCCCTTCTTGCCCCTGACAGCTTACGCTTCATTGCTTCAGCACCTAGTGCACCCATCGCCGCTGCCTGGAGGGCGACTGGACGACCAGAGTTTTTTTAAACCCCTTACCCGGACGAGTTCGCGCCTTCTGGGGCTACTCAGTGCGTTAGGGCCTATGTCTGCAGGGCTCCATAAACCTAATCGCGGGAATAGTCCTCACACATGAGGGGCTGTAAGTCCAGGACGTGTGGGTACGCGCAATATACCCGTAACCAAAATATGGGTTAACCCTTTATCCGGAAAAGATCGTATCCCTTATGGCAATGCCGGTAGGGGTTAGGTAAGGCCATGAGGGGCGGACTAGGACTACCTTTGATCGGTCGACCCCCCCTATCCAATTTTGCGGTCGCTTAAAGATGACTTGGCCGCGGTACCCGCTTGTAGCTCACAGAAACTGCCCATGCCTATCCCCTCTTGGCCTGTCGACGCATGGTCGATACGGTCCCGGAGGGCACGTAGTATCGCCACCCTCTCATCGCCGGTCCACAGGTCGGGATCACCGTTTATCTCGGCGAGCAGGCGCCCCCACCTCGCCCGCCACGCCACAAGCTCACGGAGATAGGCGATCGCCTCGGCCTTGTTTTGAGGCCCACCGTTCCGCCAGGCGCGCTCATCTACGGCCGCCTTCGCGGCGTAAGCCGCATCCCACGCGCTCAACAGCTCGGGGTCAAGCGGCCTGGGCATGCCTCGCTCGATCTCGTGGCTTGCGCGGCGACACGCCTCCCGTAACCGGCGGATGCGGGCGTGGGGGTCGGGCCGGAGGTCTTCCCGCCTTGAGTGACGGAGGCGCAAGCGGTCTGCCCAGTAGTCTACGGCGCCCTTGGTGTCCGTGTTGAGCATGAGGGCGGACACGTCCAGCACGTCCCCGCCCTTGTTGCACGCGTAACACCACGCCCGCCCCTCACGGCGATACACGGCCAGGGAGGGGGCCCTGTCCTCATGCCAGGGACAGCGGGCCATCACCGGGTCCCTGGAGCGGGAGGGGACGGATAGGCCGAAGTGGGCCAGGGCCTCCTCGATGGTCACACGGGCTTTTATCTCGTCGATGAGGCCATAATTCATGACGCCACCCTCCCGAGCTCCTGCCAAAGGTGCTCCGGGACAAGCGTCCCATGGGGCCTGGTCTCCGCCTCCCCCAGGGCCTCATGGGGGGTCATCCAGCACCGGTCGCCGGAGACGACCACAAGCCTCCACCCGCCCTCATACAAGGCCTCCTGTAAGGGGATGGCGGCCAGGACGGGGTCGCCGAACAGATACTCCCAGGGATAGATGCCCCCGGCGAGCTCGGCCACCAGGGTTTTACATCTTGGCCGTAGCTCTATGCGGTGGGGTTTTTCGACCAGGACGACGACGCCGGAGTCCTCCCCGGAATCCTCAAGCTGGGGTTGAGGGTTTGTAGGGGGAGTTATATTTAAAATAGGTGTTTTAGGTTGCACGGTTGCACACCCTTCGTATTTTCCCTGTTCAGAGGGGGTGTTTTCGTGTGCAACCTTAAAAACAAGAGGTTGCACACCCTCCGAGGTTGCACACTCGCTCTGTGCAACTTCCTCCTCTGTGCAACCTTGAAAATCGAGGTTGCACAAAGGTTGCACACCATCATTTACCTGCGAAAACGCCCCTGTTTGTGCAACTGTGCAACCTTTCTCCGGATAATAACGTGTAATAAACCGGGTTACCCTTTCCGCCTTCCAAATATAACCCGAGTACTGCTTGCCCTCCCGGCGGAAGCGGACGGGCTCAAGGCCTACTGCCCGCCGGAGTAGGTTCCCCGCCCTGGTGGTGTTGCTCCGGTCCTCCGGGTTCCACCCTAGCGCCTCCACCACCTCGGCCACCGATATACGCCCCTCCGCGTCCGGCTCCAGGCCGGCCAGCGCCTCCGCAAGCTCCGCCTCCATACAGTCCCGCTCATCCGCGGTGTAGCGGTGTATCTGCCCGGCCACCGCCTCCCGAAACTCCTGGTCCCTCGAGGGGTCCAAGAGGAGGAGGAGGGAGTGTAAGGAGCTCACCAGTTCGTCCAGCCGACCATTCGCAAGCCGCGGCGCCTCCGGAAGCGACGCGCCGTAATAGGCAAGACGGAGCGCCGTCAATTTCACCCGGAGAGGGCGCCCATCCTCTGGGCACACCCACCGGGAGAGGGGTTGGGTCGTCGTCGCCATCACGCCGGAGAGGGAACGGGTGACCAGGGCGCGGGGGATGGAAAGGTTGGCCTTCCCATCGCCCGCGATGGCCGTGGGCCCAAAGACATTGAAGGCTTGGATCTCAAAACTCTTCGGCTTGCACCTTATCACGGCGACCCCGCGCTTATAACGATTATTCAGTATCGCCTGAAGGTCCGCCTTATCGTTCCCGCTGATACGGGATTCGTCCACAAGGAAGGTGGGCTTCCAGGCCTCCGCGGTGCGGAAGATCGCCGCGGGAGTCAGGACGGTTGTGAAGAGGGGCCGGAAGGCCACCGCCGCCAAGGTCTCAAGGACCCTTGTCTTCCCGGAACCGTAAGGCCCCGAGAGGTAGAGATATGGCAGGACATTAAAGCTTTCCTGCAAATATCCCTGTATGGTCCATAGGGATAATATCAAGGGCGGAAGTTCTTCCGGTAGCTCGGTATGTTGGCCGACAAACTCTTCCAACTCCCGGATGAGCGCGGGAGGGTCCAGCTCACTCCCCAACACCTCCTCCGCCTCTAGGGGCTCACCGAAGAGTTTGGTAAAATCGGTATGAGGGATGCCCGGTCTCCCCTCATACTCCAACTGGCGATAGACTCCCTTATCCGCCATGAGGAAGGCCGGGGCCCCATTGTCTTTCACGATCTCCACCAGGCCGGGGAGATACGTGATGGGCACGGGTTTAATCTTGCCTGAACGGCGGGCAAGGTCCCCCTCCGCCGCCCCCGTGGGGCCGTGGCCGTTGTCGCCCGCGCCCTTCGGGACGTCCAATATGCTGATCTCCCCGTCCAGGACCCGCTCATAGGGGTTCACCCCCTTAAGGGGGGGATTGTCCAGGTTATCGAGGTTCATCGTCCAGGTCCTTTCTCACGGGCTTCCGGAGGGTGGCGATGACCTCCTCCGGTGCAAACCGGTAATACTTGCCAGCTTTAATCACGGGGATTTCCCCACGGCGGGCCATCCTGCAGACCTGGGCATACGGAACCCCCAAGATCGCCCCTAACTCCTTCGCATTTACGAGTGCCCTTTCCATCATTTTCCTCCTTTGTTTCGCTTTTTATCCCCTCCCTCGAGTTCCGGCCACAGGTCCGCTGGCAGGACGCCCAGGGCCTCCGCGATCTCCCGGCGGATCCGCGGATAAGGGCGTATATGGCCAGCCTCGATCATGGCGATAAGGGCGCGGGATACGCCGCATTTCTCCGCGAGATCGGCCTGCGTCATTCCCCGGTTCTTTCTCAGGGAAGTGCTTGTTATTGACATCTTGTCCACCTCCAGTTATCATGTTTTCAAACGCTGTAAATAACATAACATATTAACTTAACTGTACAGTAAGGGTAACATGAATCGGGAAGCGCTCAAGCGGAGAATCGAGGAGGAGCTCACGCAGGAGATCTCCCTGGACCTGCTTGATTACTGCATCGGCCAATTATTCGATGACTCCTGGAAGGAGAAGTTCACGGAGGAAGACCTCGAGAATATCCTTGATTTTATTTATAACGAGCTACCACATCCCGGAGCAGGAGTGCCGCGAAGGATCCGGAAGAGAAAATCAGCCCCCGGCCCGCCGAGCAATAGGGCGCGATATGAGAACGAGCGCAAGGCCCGACAATGGGATAGGGTCATAAGACAGATCCGCGCTGAGTTCTTAGGCCAGGAGGAGCCGCTCACCCGGGAGAAAGCCGATAAGTGGAGGCGCTCCCATCAGGCGGATGAGTTCGCGTATCGTCTCGAGATTATTGTCTCAAAAGAAACCCTGGAGAAGATCCTCAAAATGGAGGACGTCCTCGTCGCCTCCAGGGAGGAAGAAACTTTTTTTGAGCTCGGTATGCAGTCCGGGGACCGCCACCTTTCGCGCTTTAAACTGAGGTGTCAGGCGTTGGCGGATAAGATAGGCTTCCCACTCGAGGATACGATGCGCCTGGTGCTCTTCGGGGAGGTCCCGGAGACCTTGACCTGGATGACGGTATATGCCGCGTCCTACGGGGCCTTCGGCATATCTTCGGCGGGTTTCACCATCAGCGGAGATCTCCGGGAGAAGCCGCACGAGATCGCACGCCTTTACCGGGAGAGGCGCAAGGCGTTTATGGAGGCCTTCGGGGAGAGGATACACCTGCCGCTCCCAAAGGAAAGAAACTTCAAGACCGAGCTCCTTCTCGCGTTCAAGGAAGAGACGCCGTCGATGTCGTGGAGGGAGCGGCTTGAGGCCTGGAATGAGAGGTTCCCGGAATACGCCTATAAGACGGAAGCATCTATGCGGGTCGCTCACTCGAAGGCCAAAAGGAAGGGGGTTTAGGTGGCAACGATGGCAGTGACATACAGCTGTCACCTTTGCGGGATATAATCCCCTTGAGGAGGGAGGAGATGGCCTACATCCGAAGACGCGAGTACCCTTCCGGCAAGGTCAGCTACTACGTCGGCTTCAAGGACCAACACGGACGCTGGAGGGAGAAGGTGGCCGGCCCCAGGCGCAAGGACGCCGAGGCGCTCCTCCGGCGCGTCCTGGAGGAGGTGACACGGGGGACCTTCGGGGAGGAGAGGGAGGACCCCACCTTTGCCGAGTTCGCGGCTCGGTTCCTTGAGGCCAAAAAAGGCGAGATCAAGGCCTCCAACTACGCCGATTACGAGCAGGTCCTGCGAAACCACCTGGTACCCTTCTTCGGCAAGACGAGACTTTCCGCGATAACCCCCGCCAGGGTTCAGGATTTCCTCTCCTGGGAGGGGGAGCGGGGGACCTCCCCCGCCACCACCGGGAAGGTCTATCGCGTCCTCAAGGTCGTTCTCCGCCACGCCCTGGCCTTGGAGCTTATAAACCGGGACCCCACCGTGGCCATAAGGCCGCCGCGGGTCGAAAGGAAAGAGATGGACTACCTGACGCCGGAGGAGGTCGAGGCCCTCCTGGACAATCGTCACCATGGACACCTACGCCCATCTCTTTCCGGGCTCTTACGACCGCGCCCTGAAGCGGATGGAGGCCATGTTCTCCCGAGACCTCAAGGTCGTGGACATCACCGGGAGGAGGAGATGAGGGACGGCCTCGCGGCGCAAACTTCCGGCGTATTTCGGGCGCGCCCACAAGCGACCCCTCCCGTAAAAGGAAACCAGGCCGGAGAATATGCCCTCCGACCTGCGGTTTTACTTGGTGGGCCCAGTAGGACTCGAACCTACGACACGCGGATTATGAGTCCGCTGCTCTGCCGACTGAGCTATGGGCCCTCGCTCGTTTCCAGAGCACTATTATAACCCATGGGGTCCGGCGGACAACAAGGATGACTTAGAAGGGGCGTCCCTTCCTCGCCTCGATGCTCCTTTTCACCGCTCGCCCTCTGGTCCCTCCTCGACGACTTGCATGCCGGGTGCCGTGCCGGGCGGCATCAGGCCTCCCGCCTCATGTGGCATGCCGCCCGTTGGGCCTGATGGACCTGGGGGCGGGGGTACCCGGGTCTGCGGCATGGCGGGCGTGCCGGGGGGCGGCGGGACGTTCAGGGGTGGTTGCGGGGGCGGGGGGTAGAAATACGGCCCGCGCGGAGCGCCGGTGGGCGTGGCCGGAGACCCGGGCAGCCTGCGGTTGACGACCAGCATAGCCACCACCAAGGCCAGGCCCAGCACCAGCATGCCCACCACCACCGTCACCACCAGCCAGGTGAGGTCGGTCTCGGCGCCTGTGGTCTCCTCGCCTTCCTCCAGCGCCCCTTCCGTTATAGCCTCTCCCTCCTCGCCCAGGAAGGAGAGAGTCTTGCGGAAGGGCATCTCCTCCGTTGACTGCGCCAGCCAGGTCCTGTCGCCGTCGATCTTTATGCCGAGGTGGTAGTCCTGGGTCTTCCAGGTCTTCCAGGCCCCTGTCGCCCTGCCCTCCACGGCCTCCTTCCCGAAACGTCCTTTCACGTACTCCAGGTAGGCTGACACGAACTCCTGCGCATCCTTCGCGCTGTCCCATACGTATTCCTGCACCAGCACCTTCGCGCCGGCGTCGTTGCTGTAGTAATGGTAATAATTGCCACCCCATCCTTCCGCAGCGCGCTCGGCGGCGCTCTTGCGCATATAGGGTTTCAGGAGCTCGAAGACGTCGAACTCCCCCAGCACGTTGTCGTAGTCCAGCTTGAACCCCTCACCCAGGATGGGAGAGAGGTCCTCCAGGCTCACCTTCAATGCCCCCTCGCCTCCGAGGTATTTCTCGGGATGGTAGATCTGCTCCGTGGTGGTGGGGGGGTTGGCGAAGGCCGCATCCACCGCTGCGAAACCTCCCCTCTTGTGGATGTAACGCACGAAGTCGGCGCCCTCTGTGTAGGGGAAGAGCAAGCCGTCCCGTATGTATTCGGGGGCGCTGTCCAGCACCTGGCTGGAATAGTCGCCGCTCTCCAGCTGCATCTTCAGCATATCGGAGACGTCGACGTACTCCGTGAGCCAGAACTCGGAGGCGATCATGGCGTCCCCCTCCACCAGGCAGGTGGCCGCGAAGGAGGCGTCGTCGTCGGTCTTGACCTCGGCGTCCTCCGGGTCATGGAAAGGGGGACGCATGAGGTCGAAGTTCGCATCCTGTAGGTAATGCACGAACTCGTGCGACAGGGTGTAGCGGTCCGTGACGCTCATGGATTCCTGCTCCTCGGAGATGAGGTAGAGTCCATCGTCCTCGGGATCGTAAAAGCCCGCTATCTGCTCGGTGAGGAGGGCGATGTAGAACTGCTTGAGGTCGAGGTCCGGGTCTATGAACCCCAGCATCTCCATGATCTCCTCGGCGTCATTCATCTCCTCCTCGGGGTTGTCCTTCTCGAAGTCCTCGAGCATGCGCTCCTCGAGCTGTTCCCGGGAGAGGAAGTTGACCTTGATGTCGGGGCTTGCCTGGAGCCTCCGGATGGCTTTTGTCTGCTCGAAGACCTCCTCTATCTGCGTTCGCGTCCCCTGCGCGAAAGCCAGGGGGACGGAAAAGATGAGCACGAGCACGACGGGGATCATCGCCAGTCTGGGTCTCAGCATCTTCCGTTCCTTTCCATCGCAGGTCTGGCCTCCCGACCCCGCCCCCGGACGGCTTCTTGCGCCTCGCCGCACTCTCCGCCCACGCCGACACGAGGGCATATTTCCTTCAGACAGCATACAGGGCAGAGAGGTTTCCTCGCCCCGCATACCTTTCTGCCGTGCTCGATCAGATTGAGGTGCAGCCTGAACTTTATATCGTCAGGGACCGCCGCGTCCATGATATCGTGCGCCTTATCCGCCGAGGCGCCGGCAGGTATGAGCCCCAGCCGCTTGCCGACTCTCAGGATATGGGTGTCCACGGGGAAAAAGGGGTGTCCGAGCTGGAAGAGGAGCAGCACCGCCGCGGTCTTCCTCCCCACTCCCGGCAGTCCCAAAAGGTACGCGAGGGCCTCCTCCGGCCCCATGGCGCCCAGGAACTCCAGGGAATACGAGCCCGAGCGAAGGCGTGCCGTCTCCAGGATGTCCTTGATGCGTGCCGCTTTGATGTGGGATATGCCCCCGCTCCTGATGGCTTCCTCGATCTCCGAGACGGTCGCCGCCGCCGCCTCCTCCCAGTCGGGAAAGCGCCTCTTGAGGTCGCCGAAGGCTCGGTGGGAGTTCACGTCGCTGGTGTTCTGGGAGAGGACGGTGTGCACCAGGCCGTCGAGGAGAGTGGGAAACCTCGGGCTCCAGGGGCGGTCTCCGTAACAGCCTTCGAGTAGGCGGTCCACCTCACCGACCTTTGCGGTCGCGCCAGGGAGCGGCGCGGAATAAGTCCCGCGTGATTCCGCCCGCCGTTTTTTCTCTCCTTCCTTCAACCCTTGCATTCCTCCCTGATCTCACCATCCCTTTCCGGCGTACGGGGTCTTCTCGTTACCCCATGAGGGGATGCGGCTCCATTCCCGCTCATGACGTTTCCCGCGTGAAGACGCGTCGGGCCGGGTGAGATCCTCTCCGTGCCCTGCACGGGCATCTCAATACGGAGGCGCCATACCCCGGGGTAGATGGCTGCCCGCCTCTCCCTCGCAGCCGGAAAGCTTCCTGCCGCGACCAGCCGGCCAAGTCCTCATCTCCGGGCCTGCGATCTCACGCCCGCCCTCCCATCATTATCGCCGCAATCCGCGACGTTCTCCAAACCCTCCGCGCGGCTCGCTCATCGGGAGGCGCCCTGCCGCGCGGTAACGGTCCCGGCACGATGCCGGCCTCTCTCCTCCTGGTCCGGCCATGTCGGCCCATATACGCCACGGCTGCTCTCCCGTCCCCGCCTTTCACGCATGATCAAGCGAGCCGTCAACACCGGCGTGTGTCGTTTTCATCCGAAACCCCCCGCAACATCCGCCACAGACCGGCGGCGCCTCCTGACACCTTTACTCCTGGTGAATGGAGATGGAGACCTCTTTATCCTGCATAACGCCCATCTGTTCACCCCCGTATTTGTTGACAAATCAATTTATAAGTGACAAAAATATATAAACCGTATGCACTCGTTCAGTTGGACGCGAAAAGGAGGACGCAAGTTGCCCAGACGCGACAAGAGAGCGGACATCGTCAACGCCGGAATACGCATCTTCTCCCGCAAGGGTTTCAACCGCTGTTCTGTCGAGGACATCCTGCAGGAGGCCCACGTCGCCAGGGCCACCTTCTACAGCTACTTCGACAGTAAGAAGGACCTCTTCGTGGAGCTAATCGACACCATCCTCAACAACATGTTCGAGATCGTCCTGCGGGAGTTCAACGAACTGCCCAACACCCTGGACGAGCTCAAGGAAAAGACCAAGAATGCCATCATCCAGCTCTACAACTTCTTCGCCGAGAACCTGGACTTTTCCGCCATCTACATCCAGGAGGTCATGGGCCTGAACAAGGAGATAGACTTCCGCATCGTGGAATGGCAGCAGCGTGTCTCCGAGCTGGTGAAGCTGATCCTCAACCGCGGCATCGAGATGGGCGTCTTCCGGCCGCTGGACGTGGATGTGGTCGCGGATATCGTCGCGGGGGCACCCCAACACCTCGGGCTCCATCTCTTCCTTTACAGGAAGGAAGTGGACATCCCGCGCGTGGCGGAGGCGATGGCCGACTACCTCATCTACGGGCTTGCCGCCCGAAGGTAACGGGGCTGCGTTTGTCCCGGTCCCAGGCTTGTCCCGCCAGAAGCAGGGACCGGTCATGTCCGAAGTCGCCTGAAGGTAACGGGCACGCGTTTATCCCAGTCCCTGTCCCAACCGCCCCAAGCCCGCGCGCCTGTGCCCACGCTAGCGTCACGGCGAAAGTGATGATGCCCTCTTCGGTCGTGATGGATCAGGGCATTCTATCCGGGCATGGCGGCGGAACCGTTGACGGAGAAACCTGGCCTCCTGTCTGCCCTTGACTTTGCTGCGCTTTCGTCCACTGTCGCAAATATGTGGACCCTTCCTGGGCCCACATATCCTGTCTGCCCTTGACTTTGCAGCGCTTTCGTCCACACTAAAACGGAGTAGTAGCGTGTTCTTTCACGGGTCGTTTCACGCGCCGGCTGCGAGCGGCTGCGGGGGAAAGGCGGCGGGGCCCGGGGGGAGAGGAGACCGGGAACCCCCTCCTCATCGTTGAGTCGGGACTGCTCAAAGGAAACGGCGACGGCGTTCACGGGAGGAAGCCATGGAGGAGGAGAGCGCTTTTCGTATCGCCTGCGTGCGGGAGGAGGATGGAACGGAGGTCGCGATCTACCTCGAGGAGTGGGAGGGCGAGGTCAGGGTCGCCGAGGCGCACGCCCCGGCCATCTCGGCATGGAGCGCCGTCTCGCGCCTGACCGGGGCTTCCGTATCCGACCTCATCGCCTGCGAGACGGGCGTCGAGGAGCTGGAAAAGGGGTGCTTCAGGGTCGCGCACACATTGCGCGCGCATCGTTCACTGCGGCTATCGTCCTGCACGGTCTCCTACCGCCTTGCCGGGGGCGCCAGGGAGGGTGGGTACCGTTTCGTCCCCCACCTCCATCCCGAGCCCGGCATGGTCGCCCCGGACCAGGTCTTCCGGTCTCCCTGTGCCATCCTGGAGGGCGAGACGGTCACCCTGGCCCTGGTTCCGGACCTGGAGGCGCTCGCAGCCCTGGGCGCGTCGGGGCTGCGCACCGCCATGGCTATGGAGGGCGACTCCCTTATCTTCGGGATAGCGGACCACCGCGTCAAGGGGCACGTATATTTCACCGCCCGTCGTTTACCATGCTTTTCCATACAGAAGGGTCAGGAGATAAGGCTGGTCTACCACCTCTTCGCCACCACGGGCAGCGGCGCCGACCTGCACCGCCGCGTCAACTCCTTCCTCTGGGAGAGGTACGGTCGCCCCCGTTCCCTGCGGCCCGGCCCCCAGGTCCTGCCCCTGGCGGAGCTGGCGGGACGCGCGGGGGAATGGGCGTTTCTCAACGACGAGAATTGGGTGGAGATGGAAATGGGAGGAAGGAGATGCGGCGGGGCTTATGCCTACAACATGAACTCGAAACATCCTCCCCTGAGAAAGGACCGCATTACCAACGCCGCCTTCATCTTCCTCCCGGATCTTTATGCCTGGATCCTTCGCTTCGGGGCCGCGCACGTCACCAGCCGGCCCTTCCTCTACCGCCTGCTGCGCAGGGTCCTGGGGTCAAACCCCGGAGCATCCCCGTCGGTGATCGAGTTCCAGAGCTGGTTCTGCAACCTGCGCACCGCCTACGGGGCTGCCTGGCTGGCGCGAGAGCGCGGGGACGGCGAGCTGGAACGCCGCTCCGCCCTGGTGCGTGAGCTGGCGCTGGCCTCTCCCCGCCCCCACGGCCTCTTCCCGGCCGTGCTCTACCTGGTGGGAGAGAGACAGGTATGGCGCGAGGGGACGCGCGGCTTCACCGTCCTCGACCGTTATCACCTCGCCGACAGCTGCACCACCGCTTTTCACCTCCTGGAGTGGCTTCGAGACCTGGAGGGCTGCCCTGGAAACGCGGCCCCCGCGGAAGCCGCCCGGGGTAGCGCCGCGAACAGCTCGGAGGCACTGGAAGCCTGCCGCGAGCAGGCGCGCGCCGTCATGGACCTGCAGCTCCCCAGCGGGGCCTTTCCCGCCTGGGTATCCTACAGGAAGGGGAAAGCGGCGGTCGATCCCTGTCTCGCGGAGAGCGCGGAGTCGGCGCCGGCAGTGATGTTCCTGGCCTTGCTGGCCTCCCTCACGGGTGAGGAGGAATATCTTGCCAGCGCACGATCCGGGGGCGATTTCCTCCTCCGCGAGGTGGTGAATCCCAATATATGGTACGATTACGAGGCCTTCTTCTCATGTTCGCCGAAGCGGGTGGGATGGGTGGACCCGCGCAGCGGCTGCCGCCCCGAGAACACCATGTGTATGTACTGGACGGCGGCGGCGTTCCTACACCTTTACCGCGCCGCAGGCGAGGAGCGCTACCTGGAGGCCGGCCGACGCGCCCTCGACCGCCTCCTCGCCTACCACCAGGTATGGAGCCCCCCCTTCCTCTCCATCGACGCCTTCGGGGGCTTCGCCTCCCAGAACACCGACGCGGAGTGGAACGACGCCCGCCAGGGTCTCATCGCCCCCCTGCTCATCGACTATTATCATGCTACCAGGGAGCGCGAGCTCTTCGAGCGCGGGGTCGCGACCCTACGCGCCTGCTTCACCACCATGTACCTGGGGAAGGAGCCTTATGTGCCCCTGCGCCCCTCGGTCAGGGGAGCCATCGAGGAGAACTACGCCCACTTCGGCTATGATGTCCCCACCCCCGGGTATCTCATGCTGGACTGGGGGGCGGGGTCCTCCCTGTATGCGGCGGCCCGCATCCTGCCCTCCCACGGGGACGTATTCGTGGACCTTCCCGCGGGGTGCGCCTTCGGCATCGACGGCTGCGCGGTGCGCAATTTCAGGCGAGAGGGCGACGGGGTGAGCCTGGACATCGAGGACCTGCTCGCCTCGCCCCGCGAGGTCCTGCTGAGGTTCAGGCTGGAGGATGACCGGCCCCTGGGCCTGGCGGTCAACGGGCGGGAGGTGCGCAAGTATGCTGCCGACGAGCTCGCCCGCGGCGTACGCGTCATGCTGGCCCCCTGATCACAAGGATGCAACAGGGGCTGCTGTTCGGCCGCATATCTCACACGCCATATCGGTCGGGACCGATAGCGTCAAGAGATCTGTGTCCACAGACTTGCCTTCCTCTCCTAACACCAAGCCACTGAATCCCCTGAGCCTCCTCTGCCGTAGCCTCTCGTTCTCGGTCTTAAAGATAAGATAGAGAACGGATATGAGGCTTTCCTCCGAGGAGAAGGCCTCTATGGTCTTGGCCCGCCGCTTTATCTCCTTGTTGATCCTTTCCAGTCGGCTGGTGGTGTAGATGCAGGGGCGCACCTGCTCCGGATACTTTACAGGAACAGTCAGCGGGAAGGCCACGCCTCCACCGCCGCCCCCCCGACTACTACCTGGCCGAGGGCTGCACCGGCTTCGGCTTCACCGCCTACATCCTCATCCAGAACCCCCAGGAAACGGAGACCGAGGTCAGCGTCTCCTACCAGGCCGCCTCGGGCCCGGTGAAGGTTCCCTCCTTCTGGGTGCCCCCAAGTCCAGGAGGACCATCTGCGTCAACGGGACCACCCCCATCCTCAGCCCCGACCCCACCTTTTCCACCTACGTGCACGGCTCGGCTCCCACCATCGCCGAGCGGGCTATGTGCTGGAACGCCAGGGGCACCGACACCATGGGGGGCTACGCGGACGAAGGCGATCACCTCGGAGGCGGGGGGGCACGCATGGCCGCGCCTCGCCCCTCCTGGCCCATGCGCAGGCGGAAATTGCATATCCACTCACCCGGTCCTCGGTTAGCTCCCACTCCCCGGTGTCGGGGTCATAGCGCTATACGCCGTGCCCGTTGGTGCCGACGTGGACGCGCCTTCCCATGCTGGCTGACTCTCCACAGGGCTCAGCCTTTTTACGGCGGATGGCTTGGAAGAGCTTCATGGTCTCCCGTACGTCGCCCATGCGCCCGCCCAGGAGGTGATAGCTATTCGTTCCCGCCGTTCTCGCCATTATCTTCCTCGAACCAGCCGATGACGGCGTCGGGAACGGAATCTATCCTCGCGCTGTAGGGCTTGATGTCCACGATGGCGCTCCCATCCACGGCGTCCAGCCCGCGCACCACCAGGCGATTCCCCTCGCGCCGCACCAGCTCCACCACGCAGAACTCCACCGGGTTGGGCCGCGAAGGCGAGCGGCAGGCGAACACTCCGCGTAGCTCCGGCCCCCAGGGGGTGACGGTCTGGAGCGCGTCGCGGTCGGCAAGATGTCCCCAGTAGAGGAGGATAAGATAACGCGACGCTTCCACATCCTTGAGCCCGGCGGCGTATCGATCGAAGACGCAGAGCTCCGCCTCCCGGTTCGAAAAACGTCCCTGGAAGGGAGCCTCATCCATGGAACGAAAGGGCGACCTTATCACCCCGATGGGCTTGAGCTCCATGTCGCCCCGATCCCCGTTTACCTTACCTGTCTCGCCCGCCATCTCCGTTTCTCCTTTTCTCATCCATGCCCGCAGCAGGCCGAGGAAGGCATTGCCTGTCTCGCCCGCCATCATCGGCCCCCCTCCCCCCCAGCCGCCTTTTCAGGCTCCAGCGACCCAGAGCGACCATGGCCCTGGAAGCGGTCTCTCTCCTCCCCCCCGCAAGTCTTTCCGTCACGGCAGCAAGCGCCCAGCGGCACCACCATCTTTACGCCTTCACACGTCTCCAAAGCCACCTTTACGCCGTAGACCGTTTCCATGCTCTCCTCGTCGACGACCTCCGGCCCGCCGCAGGCGACCACGGAGCCCTCTTTCAGGAGGATGAACTTGTGGGAAAAACGCAGGGCGAGGTTGACGTCATGGATGGCCATCAAAGCCGCGATTCCCCTCTCCGCTACCTCCCTCTCCAGCGTCTCCATGACCTCGAGCTGATTCCCGAGGTCGAGGTTGCTGGTGGGCTCGTCCAGCAGCAGGAAGACCGGCTCCTGGGCCAGCGCCCTGGCGATCACCACCTTCTGCAGCTCTCCCCCGCTGAGCTCGTCCAGGTGACGCAGGGCGAGGTGCTCAAGCTTGAGCCGAGTTATCACCTCCTCCACCACCCTGAGGTCACCGGTACCCGCCGCCCAGGCGATATGCGGCCTGCGGCCCATGAGCACGGCGTCGAAGACGGTGAGCCTGCCGCCGGCGCCGTCCCTCTGGGCCACGTATCCCATGCGGCGCGCGACCTCCATGCGGCCAAGGCGCAATGCGTCCTCGCCCGAAAGGAACACCGCCCCATCACTTGGACGCAAGGCACCCAGGATGCATTTGAGCAGAGTGCTCTTACCCGCCCCGTTGTTTCCCAGAATGGAGCATATCTCGCCCCTTGCGATATCAAGAGAGACCGATTCCAACACCGTCCTCGCGCCGTAGCTGAAGGTAACGCCCTCGACCGCGAGCATCAGGCCCTCCTGTATCCCTTGGCCAGCAGGTAGAGGAAAAGTGGAGCCCCCATGAAGGAGGTGATCGCTCCCACCGGGAGCACCACCGGGGCGACCACCGTCCTGCTCAAGGTATCCGATGCCAGGAGCAGCAATGCCCCCATGGCGCACGCGCCGGGTAGGAGGAAGCGGTAGTCGCTCCCGATGGCACGCCGCACGAGGTGCGGGCTCACCAGCCCCACGAAGGCGATGATTCCCAGGAAAGACACCGCTACCGCGGTTATCAGCGAGGCAAGGAACATCCCGGCCATGCGCGTGCGCGCCACGTCCACCCCCAAGCTCCTGGCGGTATCGTCTCCGCTCACCAGGGCATTGTAGTTCCAGCGGTTGAGGATGAAATAGGCGGCGGCGGGAAGGGTGATTGCGGACATGATTCCCAGTTCCTGCCATGATGCCCTCCCTATGTCTCCGAAGGTCCAGAAGACGATGGAGGCCACCTGTACGTCGCTGGCGAAGTACTGCGTGATCACCGTGCCGGCGGAGAAAAGCGACCCGAAGGCTATACCCGCCAGGACCATGGCCTCTGGCGATATTCCCTTGTACCTCGCCAGCAGGAGCACGGCCAGGGTGGCGGAGATGGCGCCGGCGAAGGCGGCAACGGTGACCAGGTAGGGGTTCCTGATGAGCACCGCGTCGGCGCCGGTGCTCTGCACGCTCCCCGCTCCCATGGCCACGATGGCAAGGGCTGCGCCGAAGGCGGCCCCCTGGGACACGCCTAGGGTGTAGTCGGAGGCAAGGGGGTTGAGGAGCACGCCCTGCATGACGCAGCCCGCCACCGAAAGACCGATGCCGGCCACCACGGCCGCCAGCACGCGTACCAGCCTTATGTGGATGACGATCTGCGCGGTTCTTTGGTCCGCCTGTCCGGTGAGTGCCCGCAGCACCTGCAGGGGAGAGACGTCGGCTGAACCCAGGGTCATGGCGAACACGCCCAGCGCGAGGGTCGCCGCGACCAGCGCGGCCATGAAAAGAGTCCTGCGCCTTGTGTAGGAAAGGTAGGCGCTCTTCACCGACTCCGCGGTCGCCGTATCCACCGATCTTCACCCTGCCCTATCCGCGCTCACGCCGTCTTTCTCCGTTCCATCCACCGCCGTGTTCCTCTCTCTAGAGGGAACCCAGGTCGATCTTCTTGAAGCCCCCGAAATCGGCGGCCATGCGTTCGTATAAAGGCTTGCCGAGCAGGAATGCGAATATCTCGTCCGCCTTTTTCGCGGGGTCGATGTCCTCGAAGGCCTGCGGGAACATGGTCTTGCCCATGAAGTAAGCGTCGGCGATGGCGGTGTCGATGTTGGTGGTGTAAAAGTTGTACGGCAGATAGCCGAAGAGCCTGCCCTCCTTCACCGCCCTGAGGGTGTTGTAGAAGCCGGGGTTGCCTGAATAATCCTCCATAACCATCTGCAGTCCGGACTCGTCGATGAAGATAATGTCGGGATCCCAGGCTATCAACTGCTCCTTGTCGATCATCACGCTGCCCTTGCTGCCCGTCTCGTCCACCACGTTGACGGCTCCGACGGAGGCCAGGGGCGGGAAATTACCCTGGGTGCTCTCGATGCCGTGGGTCCCCTTCATGCCTATGCCGCCAACATAAACACGCGGTTTCTCCCCTTCCGGGATATCCGCGGTGCGCTTCCTGAGGTCGTCGCGGCAGCCCTTGATATACTCGATCGCCTCGTCAGCCCTTTTCTCCTCCCCGGTGATCTCCCCGATCAGGGAGAGGGAATCGAAAACCTCCTGGTCGAAGGTGCCGAGCTGACCGTAGCTCAGCACCACCACGGGGATGCCCGTTTTCGACTGCAACTCGTCAGCCTTGGCCGCGTCCACCAGGTAGGCCACGAATATGACGTCCGGATCCACGTTTAACAGCATCTCGGGGTCTGGGGTGGAATCCGGCCCTCCCTGTCCGATCACCGGGAGGTCGAGCAGTTCGGGATGGGCGATGATGTACGGCCTGCCAGTGGACCACTGCTTCTCCATGTTCTCGATGCCCACCACCTTGTCTGCGCAACCCGTATAACAGACCAGGCGCAGGGCACCGGGACCGATGGCCGCGACTCTCTGCGCAGGCGCGGTCACCTCGACTTCGCGACCCGCAAGGTCGTTTATCACCTTGATCTCCGTCCCTGAAGCCTTTTTTTCTCCACCCTCGCAGCCGCAGCTGAAGAGCGCCAGTGCGGCGAGAACGGCCGCCGTCAGAAAGACGAGGGTCGTGGCATGTCTCTTCTTCATCTCTTCCTCTCCTTTCCCGTCAGTCTCGCTCCTGTTCCCTTTACCGCTCACGACTGCCATGAGCGCTATGTCTTCTCTCCCGTGTCTTCCGCCGCTCGTGCTCACTTTCGGCATTTGCCGACCCTTTGGTGGGATCCATCCCGCTCTTCCGGTCCCGGGGATGGATCATGCGGGTATCGAAAATGCCGCGTCTTCCCGTTCCTGGCGCGGGCGGATAAATATTGCCTCCGCCCTCCACGGCGTTTCGCCTCCCCAGCCTGCGCCTCTGGCCGGTGTTCTTCCCGCTATCGCGTTTCTTCCCCCTTTCCCGCACGGAGAGATGACGTCACGCCCCCACACCAAGACTTTGGGCATCCGTCTCACCTCCGCTCTTTACGCCCTGAATAAAGGTGAGGGCCGTCCATGGACAGCCCACGCACGGCCCCCGTCATGCATGAGAAAGGCTCCAGGCCTTATCTCCGTTTCTTCCACCTCAGACCCCGGGCTTCCGCGCCCGCAGCAAGAACATGTCCTCGCCGTCATGGACGGAGACCTCCGCGAAACCGGCGGCCTCGAAAAGCTCCTCCATCTCGCCTATGCCGGGGATCAAGTCCAGGCCCACCTCGCCGCCGATGAAGCGGTGCAGGGCGTTGACCTCCTCGCGGCTCTCGTTGTGGCAGACCGTGACCCTGCCGCCCGGTTTGAGCACCCGGAAGATCTCCTCCGCCGCGCCCCGCTTGTCGGCCACGTGGGGAAAGCAGTTGTGGCACACCACCTCGTCGAAGGAGCCGTCGAGGAAAGGAGTATCGACGATATCGGCGTGAATGTATTCCAGATTGGGACCGCGATGCTTTTCGCGGGCGATGACCAGCATGCGCTCGGCGATGTCCAAAGCGGTGACGTGCCCATCCTCGCCGACGGCTTCCAGCAGCCAGGGGATGATGAGGCCGGTGCCGCACCCCGCGTCGAGCACCCTGCTGCCCGGCCTGATGCCCAGTCCGCGGACGATGCGTTCACTCACCTCTTTCCTCCGGGCGTCGCCGTGCTCGTCCCAGCTATCGGCCCTGCGGTTGAAGAACTCGCGAACCGCCGTCATCATCTTCCGTTCTCCCCGTTTTCCTGCCTCCGGACCGCTCCCGTGGAGCGTCGCTCTTCCGGCAAAACAAAAACCACGAAGGCCGCAGCCTTCGTGGCCACAATCGCTACCGCTTATCGTCTTACTTACCGGTGGCGGTTTCTTGCCGCCCTTCATGCGTTCCAGGCGATTTTCATTATAGGGCAACGCCGTTTGCTGCCGCAACCCGATTTGTCACCTCGCTACGTAGCGCATATATACGTCCCGCCCTCGCCTCCCTCACCCCGCCTGCCGGGAATTCCATCGGTGCCGGGTGACCTGATGCCTGGCGGCACCTCGCGCAATGGGGAAGGGAGTTCGATCGGCCGGTCAATCGCTGCGCACACTTGCGTCCCGCCCTCGCCTCCCTCACCCCGCCTGCCGGTCATCCGTGCGCAGCGCAGCGCCGCTAGGGGGTTCGCCCTGCCGCCATGCCGCGCTCGCGGTATTCAAGCGCCGCGCGGCGAAGCCACGCGCTTCAAGCCGCCCATTCCTGGGAATAATCCATATAGGAGGGGGATGGGTGAAGCGGACGAAAAGAGGGGGTGACGACATGGACCGCAGGGAACTTCTCACCAAAGTGAAGGAGGAGGCGGGCCTCGCCAGCCTCAGGCAGGCCGACGGAGCGGTACGGGTGGTCGTGGGCATCCTCAAGACCCTGCTGCCGGAGGAGACGGCCGCCGCGGTGGAGGGAAGCCTCCCCGACGACCTGCGTGAGGGCTGGAGGATGGTGCAGCCGTATCCCGCGGACATCCTGGAGCGGGAGGACATGTACTTCGAGGGCTCGGCGGGCGAGGAGACCAGCGAGACGCCCACCATCACCCACGGTTGAAAAGCGGAAAGCGCCGGCGGGAAACGCATCAGAAGATCTCCCCGTTCCTCTCGTACCACGGGCGGCGGCGCGGCCTCCGGGGGAGGGGGCGGTGAAGCCCGCCGTCATCCACGGCTGAGGGAAGGTCCCGGCGGATGAAGCATGTCACGCGGCATCTTCTTTCCTGTTGCGCCACGGGCGGCGGCGTGAGAGCCACCAGGACAGGGGAACGAGGAGCGCGACCGCGGCGGCCGCGGCCAGAAGCAGGACCGGGACCCCACCCTTCTCCTCCTCGGCCTTTCTGCCGGCCGCTTCGACTTCCCCTTTTTCCCCCTCCCCGCCTCCGCTCCCTTCCTCCGCCGGGAGTTCTTCTTCCGGGACGGTGCCCTCGGCCGCCTCCGCCCCCTCTCCGGCCCGGCCTTCTTCCCCCGCGGCTGCTTCTCCCGCCTCCCCCCTGCCGCCGCCCGCCGAATCGGCGTTGCTCCTTCCGCCATTGCCCGGCGCGGACTGCTCGCCTCCCCCGGAGGGCGAAGAAGGCCGGAAGGCGGCCACGGGAAAAGGTTTGCCGGCGAGGGCGCAGACCGCGTAAGAGGTGGTCCACACCGGGTTCATATCCCTGCCCCTCATCCAAGAGAAGCTCCCGTCCGCTCCCTGCATGGACCGCAGGAAAGAGAGGGGGGTGTTGCCTCCTTTTGACCACGCGCTCCCTCCGGGATCCTGCCCCACCGCGATGATGGCCTGCACGCACCAGGAGGTGGCGGCGCTGTCCGATGCGCCGGACTGGAAGGAAAAACCTCCGTCCTGGTTCTGGACGGCGTGCAGGTGGGAGAGCGCGGAGGTGATGGCGGGGTCGCCGGCGTCCACCCCCGCCGCCCTCAGGGCCATGATGGACGCGGCGGTCATATCCGGGTTGCTCGCCGCCCCCGGGCTGTTGCCCCAACCCCCGTCCGGATTCTGCGCCCCGCGGTGCCACTGCACCGCCCCCGCCGGCACGGCCATCCCCGCCGCGCGGTACGCCAGGATCCCGAAGGCGTTGGAGTTCACCGCGTCGCCGATGTTTCCCGCCGCGCCCTGAAAGGACTGCACCCTGGCCACCAGGTCCATCCCCGCGAAGGAGCGCGGGTCCTCTCCCGCGGCGGCCACCGCGAGCAGGGTGCGCTGGTAATCGGTCACGCTGCGCCAGTTTCCGGACTGCGTGGCCAGAAAATCGAGGGGAGATTTTCCGTTTTTGCTGACCCCGCGCACGTCCACTCCCGCGGCGGCCAGAGCCATGATGCACCAGGCGGTGGTGGCGTCCTGCCCCGTATCGCCCCGTCCGGGCTCGCGGAAGCCGCCGTCTGCGGCCTGGTTGGAGAGTATATAGGAGATTCCCTCGGAGGTGCCCGCGCGCGCGTCGTTCCCCGCCCCCCAAACGGCAAGCAAGAGCAGCGGCGCCACGAGAGTTGCTGTCACTATTTTCCATCTACACGCCAACTTCACCACCTCCAAACGGCCGCCATACGGTCATCATGTCCTCGAAAAGAGCACGTTCCCGGCGGCCCCGGCGTCGACCCGTCCCGGTTCCTTCCGTGAGGGCCCTCTCCCTTTTTCGCGTCCGCGGGACGGGTCATGCCATCTCCGCTCTCGACGACACACGGCGCCATTCCTTCCTCCTCTGTTTTTTTTCACCTCGGTTTTCCCTTTTTCGCGTCCGCGGGACTGACCTCTTCGCCGCCCTCCGCCTCCACCCGTGCGTCGCTCCTTTTTCCCTCTGCCCCTTCAAGGACGAGGAGGTCCGCGGCGCGCGGGACATCCGCGCCCTCCGCCTCCACCTCGAAGGTCACGGAGAAACGCGCGTGGAAACGCGAGAGCATGGTGATCACCGGCCGCGCCAGCACCGTGGAAAAGAGGAGATTCCCGGCGGCGTGGAAGAAGTCGAACCAGAAGCTGGAAACGCACGCCGCCACGTAGCTGCGCAGGGTGAGGGGATGGACGAAGGAGAGCCAGAACCAGAGGTTCATGAACCAACCGAAGATAAAGCCCCAGACCGTGCATGTCGCCCGCACCGCCCGCAGACGGGCCCTCTCGCTCCGCGGCCATGCGGTGAGCGCTCCCGCGGCTCCCGCCCCTCCCCATGCCAGCATCTGCCATGGGGTCCAGGGGCCGTGGCCGAGAAAGAGGTTGCTCAGGAGAGCGATGAGCGCGCCGGTCATGAAGCCCGTCTCCGCGCCGAATACGTGTCCGGCGGCCAGGGCGATGAAGGTGGCCGGCTGCACGCCGGGGACGGCCGCGAAGAGCACCCTTCCCGCCGCGCCCGCCGCCGCAAGCGCGCCCACCACGGCAACCTCTCGCGCGCCGTACCCCCCCTCCTCGAAACGGATGAAGAGCACGGCGAGCAGGATCGCAGCGAGCAGCAGCGAGTCCAACGACCACCCGTCGAAGGGCGGGACTCCCTTCACGCCCAGGAACACCAGGGCAGCGGCCAGGCACAGCAGGGCATACCTCGCGTATCTCGCGAGAACATGCCGCCCACCGCGTCCCGGCGCCGCGGCATCATTCCCTGCGCGCCTCATGCCTGCCGTTCTTATCCTGCCCATAAGCGGCTCAACTTCTTCAGGGCGGTGACCGCCTCATCTTCCCGCAGCGCCTGCACGCCGAAGCCGTTCAGCAGACGGTTGACCTGAGGAGAAAAAAAGAGGGATTCCCCCAGGACATCGGGGGTGGATCCCGCGGCGACGATGGTGCCGTTGCCCATGATCGCGGCCTTTTCCGCCAGCGAGGCCGCGAACTCCACGTCGTGCGTCACCACCAGCGCCGTGCCGCCCGATGCGCGATAGGCGCGCAGTGCCTCCACCACCTCGCGCTTGTTGCGGTGGTCCAAGCCGCGCGTGGGCTCGTCCATCACCAGCAGCTCCGGCAGGGGCGGGAGCATGGCCGAGGCCAGGAGCACCTTCTCCCGTTCCCCGGTGCTGAGGTCGAAGGGATTCCTCCGTGCCAGGTGCGCGACCTCCATGCGCTCCAACTGCTCGTCCACGGCCTTCTCGGCCTCCCCGGAGGCGTACCCTCTCAGGCGCATGGTGCGCAGCAGCTCCTCGCGCACCGTGGGACACACGAAATAGGAACCGGGGTTCTGGGGGCAGTACCCCAGGCGCGAGGAGAGGGTCGGAAGGCGTTCCCGGGAAGGGGACTCCCCGAACAGCGCAACCCTGCCGCGCGAGGGGTCCAGGAGGCCGAGGAGGCAGCGCAGGAGCGTGCTCTTCCCGGCCCCGTTCTCTCCCAGGAGGGCCATGGCGTCGCCCGTACGCAGGGAGAGGTCCAGGCCCTTCAGGGCCTCGAGTCCCCCCGGATAGATCAGCCAGAGACCGCGGGCGAGCAGCAGCTCCGCCGCCCCGCGGCCGTTCACGGCTTCCTCCATGCTCCTCGGACGTCGGCGCCTCGCGCGGTCTCCCGCGGCATCCCCCGGGGCGCTCGCCCCTCCGCGGAGCACGTCCTTGAAATGATCGGGCGGGAGAAGCCGCGGCGAGCTACCGGAGCCGGCGGGTGAAGGTGTGCGCTCTCCTCCTCCGCCTCCCGCCGCCCACGGCACCCCGGAGGCAGAGGAGCAGGCGTAACCGCTCACACCCGCATGCAGCGCGCCGCTTTCCAGCATCCGGGCCAGGGCCCTTCTCCCCTCCACCACCGTCAACGGCACTTCCCTCCATCCCGCGCGCGCGAACACCCTGGACACGGGAGGGATGAAGTCGTCGTCGTGTGCGGCGCACCACGCCGCCGCCTCGCGGGGTCCGCCGTCGAAGAGCACGCGGCCCCCCTCCATGTACAGCACGCGCGTGGCGTGGTGGTAGCAGCGCTCCAGGCGGTGCTCGCACATCACCACCGTGGTCCCCGCCTCCTCGTGCAGGCGCCGCACCAGCGTCAACAGGTCCTCGGCGCTGACGGGATCGAGCTGTGATGTGGGCTCGTCGAGGGCCAGCACCAGGGGATGCATGGCCATCACCGAGGCCAGCACCGTCTTCTGCTTTTCTCCCCCCGAGAGCTCAGGGATGAAGGAGCGGCGCAGGCGCGACAGCCCCAGCCCCACCAGCATCTCCTCCGTCCTCTTACTGATGACCGCGGGCGGCAGTCCCGCGTTCCGCATGCCGAAGGCGATCTCTCCCTCCACGCTGGTGCTGACCAGCTGCCCCTCCGCGTCCTGGAACACCATGCCCACCACCGCGGCGAGCTCACGGGTCTCGCACCTGAAGGCATCGCGGCCGGCCACGGTGACCCTGCCTTTTATCCTCCCTCCGTGGAAATGCGGGACCAACCCGTTGAGCAGACGCAAGAGGGTGGTCTTTCCGCAACCCGTGGGACCGGTGAGGAGGATGAACTCCCCTCGCTCCACCTCGAGGTTGACCTCCCTGAGGGCGGGGTCCTCCTCCCCCGGGTACCAGTAGCTCAGATCCGCGATCTCCACCAGTGCCATTTTTTCCAGCTCCCACAGACGGCGAGTATGGCGGCGAATGCGGCGGTCAGCAGAGCCCATGACGCGAGGTCGGCCTCCGTGAACGGATTGGCAGGGGATGGAAAGAAACGGTACCCGCCCCCACCCCGCAGAGAGGCCAGGACCACGGAGCCCGTGACGGTAAGCGAGACACCCGCGGCCACGAGGTCCCGGGGGCGGAGGCGGCGGCCCCCTGCGCGCGTCCGCCCCCGGGACCCGAAGCCCCTGGCGCTCATGGACTCCGCGATGGAGGCGGCGCGGTCGAGAGCGCCCTGAAAGAGCGAGAGCAGCAAAGGTAGGTGCGCCCTGGCCCTCGCCAGCCGCCCGCCGCCCCGCAGAAGGTCGCCGCGCGCAAGCTGTGCGTCCCTCATCTCCCCCGCCTCCACCACCATGCTCGGGTAAAGGCGCACCGCTAGCGCCGCGGAGAGGGAAGAGCGGAATGAGAGCCTGGAAAGCAGTTCCAGGAGGTCATCCGGGTTCACCGCCAGGGTCACGAGGGAAAACCCCGCCACCACCGTGAAGAGGCGGACGCCGGCGGCCAGGCCGTAGAGCAATGCCTCCAGGGTCAGGTTCAGCTTCCCCCAGAGGGGGAAGGAGGGTCCGTAAACGAGCACGTGCTCGCCCGCGCTGTTCACCAGGGGGTTTATCAGGGCCACCAGCAGTCCCATGTACGCGGCGGCGCGCAGGAGAGCCCTACCCTCCCTCAACACCTCCGCCTGCCAGAGCAGGGCGAGCACCGAAACGCACAAGGTGGCGGTGTAGAGGGGGTTTTCCAGCACCAGCGCAGCGGTCACCGCCGAGGCGGCCAGCGCCAGCGCCGCCAGGGGGTGCAGGCCGTGGAGGAGGGTGTCCTTGTAACGGTAAACTGGCAGCATCCCTTCAACTCCCTTCCGCCGGCAGGAGCATAGTATTGCCTCCCGCGAACACCACCACCGCGGGGACCGGTCGGGGCTCGCGCAGGTCTTCATCCAGGAAATGGTCGAGGAGGGCACGCAGCCCCGCCGCGTCCGAGCCGGCGAGCACGAGCGCCGACGCCCCCTCACCGAGCCTCAACCCCAGGCACTGGGCCAGGCCCACCGATCCCACCGCGCTTCCGGCCGCTTTTCCATCCCCGTCCAGGATGCGTATCTCCCCGCCATCCCAGTAGGCGAACATACCCGCGAGGGCGCGGCTTTCACATGCTTCCCTGGCCATGTCGTTTACCGCCAGTTCCTCCCACGTGCCCGCCAGCACGGCATATTCCCCCCTTCCGGGCCTCCACTCCGCGTCCAGCTCCACGACGCCGCAGGGAGCCCGCGTGCGCGAGGCCAGAAATCCCGCCACCCGCTCCCCCTCCTCCCATGACCCGCGGGCGCAGGCCACCGTAACCCTCTCCGGGGCCCCGGCATAGCCGTGCACGAAGGGCTCGGGGAAACATCCCGCCAGCGCGGGCGTGAACATGGCATACTCCCAGGAATGGAAGTCGAAGACCAGCCAGTCGCCCTCGCGCACCTCGTAAGCGCCAGCGCCCACCTCAGCCATCTGGCCGTTGACGTAGAAGAACCAGTCCTTCTTTCTGCCCGCTCCGCCCTCGTACTGCGAGGCGATGCCGTCCACGGCCTGGATGAAGCCTCCTCCGTAGGCCGTCTCCACCTCCGCCACCGCCCGCAGCGCCTCCATGGCGCTGGAGCCCTCCCTCACCCCCAGGCTTACGTCCTTCAGGGTCTCTTTCCCGAAATCCGCGCACACCGTGATTCTTATCGCGGTCTTTCCTTCCCGCGCGTTCCACGGCATGAAGGCACAGCCCCGCACCAGGAAGAAAGCGGTCAGGATGACCAGCGCCGCCGCGGCGCCGCGCCATGCCGCTCGCGCCGGCCTTTCCCTCTTGTTCATGCTATGCCTCCCGCAAAGGCCTCGACGACCAGGAAAGGCGAGTCCTTCGCCGATCCCGGCCCGCTTTACGTCTCTTTCCGGCGGCGGCAGGGTACCGCCGTCTCCGGTCCGCGGCGCCCGCCGGCGCCTTCCCCGCTGCGCGTCCCGCTCCATCTGGCAAAAAATACCTTGTACGGGAAAACCGGGAAGGCGGCATCCGTCCTCATACGCCTTCCCGCTCGGCCGCCGCCCTTTACCGGCGCGCTTCCCCGTCTCCCGCTTCTTGCCCTCCGGACAAGCGGTCGGGCGGGGAGGCTCTATGCCTCCCCGCCCCGCCGGCCGGGGCCGGCTTGGTCGACCGCGAGGTCAAGTGGGACCGCTGACCCGGAAGATCCCGGCGGCCCGCCTCGCATCGGGGCATGCGAGGACTCCGTCTCCCGCCCTCAGATCCCGTCCCGCATGTCCTGAGGCGAGCCGCACGAACTCGTTGTCGTCTGCCTGTTCTCCTCCTAATAGATATCGCTCAGGGTGGCGGCCCTGGTGCAGTGACCGCCGGTCCAGTTGTGGGCGCCCAGTCCCTGGTAGTCGAAATACATGGCTCTCTCCACCACTACCCCCCGGTCGGAGGTGACGGCATAGGCACGCTCCACCGGCTCAGAGCTGGAAAGCGGGATGGTGAAGCGGCGGCCGGCCGGGACCGTGTATTCCTCCGCCTTGCCGTCCCCGAAGAGCGGGGTCACCTTTACCGCCGCATCCTCCTTGCCGGGGTTGGATATGCATATGTACTGGTCGAAATGGGCGTCGGTGTATCCCTCCGCGAGACACCAGTAATTGCTGGGAATGGATGCCCCCACGACGCAGGAGCCTCCGTCCCGGGCGCCGCGGTAGTTGAAATACACGGGCCTTTCCGCCAGCACCGGCCGCGCCGACCTCACCGTCATCCCCAGCTCCCTGTTCTCCCCGGCCTCGAGGTTGACGCTCAAGGTACGCCGGGTGTGCGCCTCCACCCTGTACCTCTCCGTCCGGGGCTGCCCGTCCTGGTAGAGATAGGTGACGTCGACATCCGCGTCCTCGTCGCCGGGGTTGGCCAGGCACAGCCACTCCTCGAAGCCCTCGCCGGTGTAGCCCTCGGCGAAATACCAGCTCGTGCTGGGACTCGGCGCCCCCGGCACGCAATGACCTCCCGTCCATCCATGGGCTCCCATTCCCTGGTAGGAGAAGTACATGGGGCGCTCCGCCACCACGGGGCGGTCGCTCTCCACGGCAATGGAGACGTCCCTGCCCTCCCCCGCCTCGCGGTTGACGCTGAAGGTGACGCGGCGGTTTCCGGGCACGTAGTATTCCTTCTGCAGCGGCTCTCCCTGGGGGTAGATGTAGGAGACCCTGACGGTGGCCAGGCGGTCGCCGAAGTTGGCCAGGCACAGCCACTCCTCGAAGCCCTCGCCGGTGTAGCCCTCGGCGAAATACCACCTGGTGAGGGGCTCGTCAGCGCCCACCACGCAGTGGCCTCCCGTCCAGCCGTGGGACCCCATTCCCTGGTAGGAGAAGTACACGGGGCGCTCCGCCACCACGGGGCGGTCGGAGACCACCTTTATGGACACCTCCACGTCCGATCCCACCGCGCCCTTGACGTCCACGGTGGTGCGGGTGCCCGCCGTCACCTCGTAGTCCACCGTCTTGGGGTCCCTCTCCCCGTTGAAGAGGTAGGTGACCCTCACGGTGGCGTCGTCCTCCGGGTCCGTTCCGGGATTGGCCAGGCACAGCCACTCCTCGAAGCCCTCGCCGGTGTAGCCCTCGGCGAAATACCAGTCGTAGGAGGAGGGCCTGTATTCCTCGTAGGCGTAGAGGCGGCCGTCGGCGGTGGTATAGACCAGGCCGTTGGCCACCACGGGATCGCCGCCGCCCTTCTCCTGCACGTACCACAGCTCGCTGCCCGTATAGGCGTCCACGGCCCCCACGCCTTTGTTGTGCGCCCAGGCCGTGGTATCGAAACTCCCCGCGTAGAGGTAACCCGTGGCGGAGGATAGCACGCAGTTGCCGTTGTAGGCGCCCCAGTTGGGGTTGTCCCACACCAGCTCGCCCGTGTCCCGGTCGAAGGCATAGAAGTGGTTGCCCCCCACGGAGTAATCGTTGCCGCACACGAAAAGGGTGCCGCTGTTGGCGTCGATGAGGGGGGTGCCCGAGGAGCCCCAGATGGACTGCTTCCACACCTGAACGGCCTCGTCGCCTTTATCCTCCACCCGGTAGAGGCTGCTCATGGGACCGCCATATGCGAAGTCGCTGAAGTAGAGATCGCCGTCCTCGAGGGCGATGGAGCCGGCGACGTCGAAGTCCGCCTTGAACTCCCATTTCTTTACAGGAGACGCCCCGGACACGTCCAGGCAGTGCACCTTGCCGTTCACCGGGCTTCCGAAGGCGGCGTGCTGGGGCAGATACAGTCTGTTCCCGGCATCGTCCACCCCCGGAGCGCCGATGGCCGAGGAGCCGGGGTCGAGGTCGTAGCCCCAAAGCACGGCGCCGCTGGCGGCGTCCAGCCCCAAGTACCTACCGTAGATGTAATCGCCCAGCACCACCACCCTGGTGCCCGCCGCGTTGGAGTACATCACCGGGTCGCTGATGATCACGGAGTCGCCCATGGGAGCGCCGGCGGGGGTGATGTCGGCAGCCCAGAGCACGTTCCCGCCGTTCTGGGCGTCCAGGCAATAGACCCTCTTGCCGCAGCCGATATACACGCGTCCCCGGTCATAGAGGGGCCGCGCCTTGGAGCCCATGCCGCCCGCCCACTCCAGGTCCTTCTGCCAGAGAAGGGAGCCGTCCGCGGCATCCAGGGCCACCACGCTGCTGTCCTCCCCCGGGGGCATCCAGGGATCGTTCCCGGCGAAGAGGTAGGCCACGCCGTCCACGATACAAGGTCCGGTGCCGTCCTTGATGCGGTAATCGGCGCTCTCGAAGACCGGCGCCGCGCTCTGAGCCGCCGCGACCTCTCCCAGGGAAGCTCGCGGCGCGAAAGGCGCGCCCGGGAGCGCCAGCGCCAGGGCCACCGCCAGCGTCGCCGCGCCCAACAGCCACGATCTTCCTGCCCCGCAGAAAATCCTTCCGCTTCCGTTTCCCGCGACCATTCCTTACCTCCTTCGGCTCCTTTCCTCCCCGCCGCCCGCCGTCGATCGCCGCCGCGGGAAACAAAAATCTCCACTCTCGTCGCGAGAGAGGAGATCTTATTTCCCGTCAGGTTCCCTCTGATGCGGAGAGCTTGCTGACTCCCGCCGGATAGGTCTTCTGACTCCCGGATCTTCGTTCCGCCCCTCCTTCCCGGCCTGAGCCAGTGGATCACTGGGGCTTCGCTCCCCGGTCACAGCGGCGCTACCGTGTCGGATTCACACCGACTTCCCTTTTATCCCTTTCGGGATCCGGCAGGCATGTTCTTCTCTTTTCAAATGTCCCGAACGTCACCATGCTAGCACGCCTGTCAAGGGGGGGTCAAAATCACGCCTTTCGCTTCGTATGCCAGACGTAATTTCATGGGTCGCTGATCGAGCATTCTGGAGATCGCCCCTTTCCTCTTGTCGAACTTGCCTGGCTTGTCCGGATGACGGGGTGGTCCCTCGGTCCATCCCTCAACTCGAGAGCGCCTACCGGGACGATGCGGCTTACCCTTGCGGAAAAAGAGATCTCGGGGTCTCTTGAAGATGAGCGCCTTCAACCATACGAGAAGCACCGACGCACGGCCGGCAGCCGGGCCGGTTCGACCGCCCTGGCCGAGGGATGGCGGTGCTGGCGGAGGGCTATGTAAGATGAAGGCGTCCGCTTTGCATTCAGGTCAAAGGAGGACGAGCAGATGGAGGTGGGCATGGAGCGGGAGGAGGCACTCGAACTGTTGCACGCGAACCTAGCGTCCGACAGCCTGCGCAAGCACTGCTACGCCACCGAGGCGGTGATGCGCCGGCTGGCGCGCGAGCTGGGGGAGGATGAAGAGCTCTGGGGTCTGACAGGGCTGCTGCACGACCTGGACCTGGAGATCACGGACAACGACATGCGCAGGCACGGCGAGGTCGCCGCCCGCATACTCGAGGAAAGGGGCGCGCCGCCGGAGATGGTGGAGGCGGTGCGCATGCACAACGCGGAGGGATTGGGGCTGGGAGAACGCACGTCGGTCCTGCAGAACGCCCTCGCCGCCGGGGAGACGGTCACGGGCTTCATCGTGGCCGCCGCGCTGGTGAGGCCGGACAGGAGACTGGCTGGCGTCAAGGTGAGTTCGCTGCGCAAGCGCATGAGGGAGAAAGCCTTCGCGCGTGGTGCGAGGAGGGAAGTGATCATGGAATGCGAACCCGCGGGGCTCGATCTGGACCGCTTTCTGGCGCTGGCGCTGGAGGCCATGCAGGAGACGGCGGATCGCCTGGGATTGTGAGTCCGGATGCGGGAAACCCCGAGCCGAGATGAGAGCCCCGTGACGGAGAACCGGCTCAGGTCGCCGGCTTCTGCAGCAGCACCGTGGCCATGGCGGCGATGCCCTCGCCGCGCCCCGGAAAGCCCAGACCCTCGGTGGTGGTCGCCTTCACCCCTACCCGCTCTAGTTCCACCCCCATGGTGAAGGCAAGGGCCTCCCGCATGCCCTGGATATAGGGAGCCAGGCGCGGCTCCTGCGCCACCACCACACAGTCCGCGTTCACCACGCGGTACCCCTTCTCGCGCACCATCCCCACCACCTCTTCCAGGAGCACCAGGCTGGATATGCCCTCGTAGGCGGGGTCGTGGTCCGGGAAGTGCTCCCCTATGTCCCTCTCTCCGCACGCGCCCAGGAGGGCGTCCATGAGGGCATGGGTAAGGACATCCGCGTCGGAGTGGCCCGCCAGGCCCCGGGAATGCGGGACCACCACCCCTCCCAGCACCAGCCTTCTACCCTCCTGAAAGGCGTGGGCATCAAATCCCAGGCCCGTCCGGAACGACAACCTCCAAACCCCCTTCCTCGAGCAGCGCCTCCGCCAGGACAAGGTCGCGGGGATAGGTGATCTTCAGGTTGGTCAGCTCCCCCTCGACCACCCGCACGCGGTACCGGTATCTCTCCAGGAGCGCGGCGTCATCGGTGGCCCAGACCCCCTCGCGGAAGGCACGCTCGTGCGCGTCCTGCAGTGCTGCGGAGCGGAAACACTGCGGGGTCTGCACCGCCCACAGCCGCCTGCGTTCCGGGGTCCTGATCACCCAGCCCCCCTCCACCTCCTTTATGGTGTCCACCACCGGGATCGCGGTTATCACCCCCTCGCACTCCCAGTCGGTCAGGGCTCTGATGGCGCGACTGAACAGCCCCGGGGTGGCGAGGGGCCTGGCGCCGTCGTGCACCACGATGATCTCCGCGCGTGAACGCAGCGCGCGCAGGGCGTGGAAGACCGACTCCTGTCTCCACTCCCCGCCCTCCACCACCGCCTTCACCTTTCCCAGGGCGTAACGGCTCACGATCTCTCTCTCCGCCCTCGCGACGTCCTCGGCGTTGACCACCAGGACGATCTCCTCAACCTCGGGCACCGCCGCCAGGTTGAGCAGGGAGCGGGCGAGCACCGGGATCCCGCCCAGGGACAGGAACTGCTTCCCCTCCTTGTGCCCTATCCTCTCGCCGCGACCCGCCCCGGCCACCACGGCCACCGCTCCGGCCATGATCTATCCCTCCTTGAGCGAGGAGAAGATCATCCTCCCCGCCGGCGTCTGCAGGATACTGGTCACCACCACGTCGACCTTGCGCCCGATGTGCTTCTTTCCCCTTTCCACCACCACCATGGTCCCGTCGTCGAGGTATCCCACTCCCTGGCCCTGCTCCTTCCCCTCCTTGATGAGGGTGAGGGAGACGGATTCCCCGGGAAGCACCACCGGCTTGAGAGAGTTGGCGAGCTCGTTGATGTTCAGCACCCTCACCCCCTGCAGCTCGGCGATGCGGTTAAGGTTGAAATCGGTGGTCATCACCGGCAGGTCGAGGCCCCTGGCCAGGGTGATGAGCTTGGCGTCCACGCCGGAGAGGTCGGGGAAGTCGCGCTCCTCTATGCGCACCTCCACACGCTCCTGCCTCTGCAGGGCGTTGAGCACGTCCAGGCCGCGCCTGCCGCGGTTGCGCCGCAGGGGCTCCTCGGAATCGGCGATGGACTGGAGCTCCTCGAGGACGAAGCGCGGCACCAACAGCTCCCCCTCCAAAAAGCCGGAACGGCAGATGTCGGTGATGCGGCCGTCGATGATCACGCTGGTGTCCAGGATGAGCGCGGGCCGCGGTCTTTCCGCCTCCTCCGGCCTTGCCTGGGGCTGGCGAGAGCCGCGGAACAGGCTGAGGATGTCGTCTTTCTTCTGCACCGCGATGATGTATCCGATCACCCCGCAGAAGGTATAGAGCACCAGGGCGAAGACCCACCCCGGATAGGAGCGGAAGAGTATGATCGAGGGCAGGAAGGCGATGAGGAAACCGGCTATGATACCGACCGCTCCCATGAGGATGTCGATGCCGGGAACATCCTGGATGGCGACCTCGAAACGGTTGAGAAGTCTCGCCAGGTATCTCCCGGCGGCTCCCCCGAGCACGAATCCCAACCCCACGCAGACGATGATGGATACGATGAGGCCGACAAGATAATAGGTCGAGTCGAGATCGTGCAGGTATTGCCTCTCCAGCAGCTGCCCCAGCTCATAGCCCCCTATCCCTCCGACGAACATGAAGATCAGCCGGACGACGAGGACTACCATGGATCAACCCTGCTTCCGCTTCGGCGGCGCAACCCTCCCTTCTCCGTTATTCCCCCGGGCGGATGATGAAAGATGATGGAACCCGGGGGTCCCTCTCGATTATAGCGCAAGGCGGGCGCTCAGGAAGAGGATGAGGAGAAAGCCTCCTCGATCATGCGCAGCGCCTCCTCGGCCTCCACCCTCACCGCAAAAGCCAGCTCGCTGGCGAGGATCTCCCGCGCCTGGACGAGCATGCGCTTCTCGCCGCTGGAGAGACCCTTCTCTCTGTCCCTGAGGGTGAGGTTGCGTACCACCTCCGCCACCTGGAATATGTCTCCACTGCGCAGCTTGTCCCGGTTCTTCTTGTAGCGGTGGTTCCAGTTGCTGGGCATGGGGCTCTGCTCATCGCCCAGGATCCCGAAGACCTTCTCCACCTCTTCTTGGCCGATCACGCTGCGCAGGCCTATCTCCTGCGAGTTCTCCGCGGGAACCATCACCTTGAGGTTGCCCTGGCACATCCTGAGGACGAAATAGGTCTTTTTCTCTCCCTCCACGTCCCGCTCGGAAATGCCCTCGATGACCCCCGCTCCATGGTGAGGATAGACTACCACATCTCCGACGCGAAACATCCTCATCACCTCACAGGCCTCTCGGGCTTCCCGGCATAACCCTGACGCACGAAAAGCAGCCCTTGCGTTTCGTCATCTGCGGGGGTTGCTGATGCGCGGTCCAGGCTTTCCGGGCAACAACCATCCTTCGCTGTCAGATCTCATAACCAAACGGACGCCAACGCCCGCCGCCCGGGCCTGGAGTCACATCTCTTAGGTGAGGCTGTAGACTCCGAGGGTGCTAATGCGGTCGTTCTCCCTCTCCAGCACGCTCTTGAGGTCCAGGTCGAGCAGGCAGCAGGTAGCCGCGAGATAGAACATGGCGTTGCCCAGCTCCATCTCGATGACGTCGGCGCAATTGGGGCAGAGCTTACCCTCGATGTGGCTCTTGACGTAGTTGGCCACCTGGGAAAAAGTCGCTTCTTCCGGCAGTTCCTGTTTCCTTGCCTCTATGCTCAAGCAACCGCAGCTGGTGACGGTCTTCGCCAGGGCGCGGTTTATCCTGGTCGCGGCATCCTGGAGCTTGGTCATGACGTCGAGGATACTGCGGTTGCGGACCAGTTGCTCCGATACAGTTTTCTGAAACTCCGCGCAATCCGCTTCGCGCATGTTCTCCTCCCCAACTTCCGGCTAGGATAATTATAGGTTTGGCTCTTCCGGGGTGTCAAATCAGCGAAGCGAGCCGTGCCGCCGGTTGATTATTATCCATATAATGGCAGAACGGACGCGCGTTTCAACGAGTCCTGTCGCCGGAGACGGTCACCGCACGGGATAGGCCTGTATGGAAGCGAAAAAGAAGCCTTCGGCGCGGACGATCGACCCGGGAGGCGGCTCTTGCCCGTATCGCCCCCGGCGAAGGATCCTCAACAGGGCCGCAGACCGTACGGCAGCATCGGTCGTTCCGTCGAGCAAGGGCCTTGTGTGAGGGCTCGCTCATCCTCCCACCCGGGATCCGCACGCGAGACGTGAGGCAGGATGCCTCCTTTTCCGCATGGATGAAGCGCTGTGGCGACCCGGCCGGGGGACCCCTTCACTCGACGGGAAGGATGTGGGCATGCAGGAGCATGCCTTTTCTCAGGTGTAGCGCTCCAGCAGCGAGGACTCGGCGATGCGCCGCAGCCCCTCCTTGATGGCGCGGGCTCGCACCTTCCCCACGCCCTCCACCTCGTCCAGCATCTTCTCCGAGGCCTGCATGATGTTGTGCATGGTCTTGAAGTTCCTCACCAGCTTCTCCACCACCGAGGAGGGAAGGCGGGGTATGCGCTCCAGCATGCGGTATCCGCGGGGGGAAAGGGGGCGGTCCATCTCGTCGTGGGCCCCGGAATATCCCAGGGCCTGCGCCACGCTGGTCAGCTGCAGGAGCTCCTCGTCGCTGAGGTTGGCGAGGCTCCTCTCCACCGCCTCCACCGTCTTCCCGCGCTCCTCCACGCGGTAATCGCGGATCACGTTCCTCTTCTCCCTCTCCACCCCGAACATCAGCTCTTCCATCTGCAGCTCCACGAGACGGCCTTCCACCCCCAGCTCGGCCAGGTAGGCCTTTATCTCCTCCGCCAGCCTGCGCATCATCTCCGCCCGCTGCAGGACGCTCGCCACGTCTTGCAGGCTCACCAGGTCCTCGAACTCCAGCGCGCTCAGGGTTGCGGATACCTGGTCCAGGCGGGTCTTGTATTTCTCCAGGGTCTGAAGCGCTTGACTTGCCTTGCTGATGAGCACGCGCACAGAGAGGATGACGTGGCTCCAGTCGTCCTTGTACATGGTGACTCTTTCCATGCGCTCGGAGACCGCGATGACCAGTTTGCCAGTCTGCTTGGCCACCCTTTCCGCCGTGCGGTGGCGCGTGCCGCTCTCCCTGGTGGGGATGGACGGGTCGGGCACCAGGTGCACATTGGCGAAGCGGATTCGCGACAGTTCCTCGTCCAGTACCACGGCGCCGTCCATCTTGGATACCTGGAAGAGGTTGGCAGCCGAAAAGGTCCAGTTGAGCTCGACCCCTCCGTCCACCACCTTGAGGACCTCCTCGCTGTCGCCCACCACTATAAGCGCCCCGAGGTGCGAGGACATGAGCCGCGCCAGAGCCTCGCGCAGCTCCGTCCCGGGCGCGATCAGCCGCAGGTATTCCAGGTAGGCCCTGTCCTTGCGATAGTCGTCCATGTGCCTTCCGTCCACGGCGGGCGCGTGCCCGCTGCCTCCCGCGTTAAGCTGCCTATATCATAATCAATGCGGGGGAAATGCGCATCCGCGGCACGCGGCGCCGCGGCGGCAGCGAAGGGTCGGGGCCCGGGCCCGCCGCTCCCTCTCCTCAGGCGTCGGGCGCGCCGCGGCGCGCCTGCGAGCGGCGCACGGCAAAGACCTCCAGGGCACGGCTCACGTCCGCCACCCCCATCACCTCCAGTCCGCGGGGTAGCCCCCGCGCTCTCTCCTTGTCGGAGATCACCAGGGTGCGGAAACCGAGGCGTGCCGCCTCCCTGGCCCGCTCTCCGGTGCGGGACACCGGACGCACCTCACCCGTCAGGCTGACCTCCCCCACGAAAACGGCGTCCGGGGGCAGGGTACGGTCGTAGCGCGCGGAGGCGATGGCCATGCATACCCCCAGATCGAGGGCGGGCTCGGAAACCTGGAGTCCCCCGCATATGCCCACGTAGACGTCATGCTCAGACAGCGCCACCCTCGCCCTGCGCTCCAGCACCGCCACGTTGATGGCCAGGCGCCTCCCGTCCATGCCCGTGGAGACGCGCTTGGGGGCGGGGGGACGCGAGGGGGCCACCAGGGCCTGCACCTCCACCAGCAGGGGACGCCTGCCCTCCATGACCACCGTCACCGCCGTTCCGGGAACCGGACTCTCCCGCGCATCCAGGAAGAGCCGCGAGGGGTCCTCCACCTCCCGCAATCCCGTATCGGTCATCTCGAAAAGGCCCACCTCGCTCACGGACCCGAAGCGGTTCTTCGCCGCGCGCAGGACGCGCAGGGAGTCGAAACGCTCGCCCTCGAAATAGAGGACGCAGTCCACCATGTGCTCCACCAGCCTCGGCCCAGCCAGCACCCCTTCCTTGGTGACGTGGCCCACCAGGAAGCCCACGGCGCCCGTCTCCTTGGCCAGCGCCTGCATGCGCGATACGCACTCGCGCAGCTGGTTGACCCCTCCCGGGGAGGAGTCCAGGTGGGGGCAGCGCATGGTCTGGATGGAATCCACCACCATCACCTGGGGAGCTACCTCCCGGGCCGCGCTCTCCACTGCCTCCATGTCCGTCTCGCAGAGGAGGTAGAGCTCGGGGTCGAGGGTGCCCGTACGCCGGGCACGGGAGGTTATCTGGGCGGCCGACTCCTCCCCGCTCACCAGCAACACCCTCGCTCCCCTCCCCGCAAGGGACGAGGCGGCCTGCAGGAGGAGGGTGGACTTGCCTATCCCCGGCTCCCCTCCCAGCAGCACCAGCGATTCGGGCACCGCTCCTCCCCCCAGCACCCGGTCCAGCTCGCCCATGCCCGTGAGCAGGCGTGGGCGCTCCGCCTCCACCGCCTCCATGCGCAGGAGCGCGTTCCCCCTCACCCCCGCGCCGGGCCGGAAAGAGTCCTGCCTCTCCTCCTGCATGGTGCCGAAGCTCCCGCAGGCGGGGCATCGCCCCAGCCACTGCAGCGAGCCCTCTCCGCACTCCTGACATATGAAATAGGAGCGTTCCGCTTTCACCGCGCCTCCGCCTCGTCCTCCCCGGCGGCCTCCGCCACGCTGACATTATATCCCCGCCCGGTGTCATCTCCGGAATGAGCCGGTGGGGAGCGGGTGGGGGCAAGGCGAGGGGCCTCCGCGGAGAAGCCCATGTTTTTCCGGGAAGGGAGGATCGTATGGCCGGCAAGCGGGCGCGGGGCGGGAAAGGGGACCCGGCCGATCCCGAGGACGAAGGCGTCGCTTGAACCCCCGGCATCCCGTGGAGGGAAAAACAACGGGGAGAAGGGCAGGAACCCCTCCTCCCCGTACGATCGGTCCTAGGTGGTCTGGAGCAGGTCGGCGCCGCTCTCGGGGGCCTCCACCTTCTCGAAGGTGATGCGGCCCTCCTCGTCGGTGGCGATGAGGATGGTAGATCCCGGGTTGAACTCCTTGGCCAGCACCTTCTCGGAAAGCGGATCCTCGATGAGCTTCTGGATCGCCCGCCGCAGGGGCCTCGCCCCGTAAACGGGGTCGTAGCCCTCCTTCACCAGCAGCTCCTTGGCGTCGTTGGAGAGGATGATCTCAATATCCTGTTCCGCGAGCTGGTCCTTGACCCTCTTCATGAGCAGGTCCACGATCTGCTTGATCTCCTCGTGGGTCAGCTCGTGGAATACGATGACGTCGTCGATGCGGTTGAGCAGCTCCGGTCGGAAGGTCCTCTTTAACTCCGAGAGCACGCGGTCCTTCATCTTCTCGTAGTCCAGTCCACCCTCTTTCTGGGCTGTGAACCCGAGGGAGGTCCCCTTGCTGATGTCCCTGGCTCCCAGGTTGGAGGTCATGATGACGATGGTGTTGCGGAAATCCACCTTGTGGCCCTGAGAGTCCGTCAACCTGCCGTCCTCCAGTATCTGCAGGAGCATGTTGAAGGCGTCGGGGTGGGCCTTCTCGATCTCGTCCAACAGGACCACGCTGAAGGGCTTGCGGCGTACCGCCTCCGTGAGCTGTCCGCCCTCCTCGTAGCCTACATAGCCGGGCGGCGAACCCACCAGGCGCGATACCGCGTGTTTCTCCATGTACTCGGACATGTCGATCTGGATGAGGGCCGACTCGTCCCCGAAGAGGAACTCCGCCAGGGTGCGCGCCAGCTCCGTCTTGCCCACCCCGGAAGGCCCCAGGAAGATGAATGAGCCGCCCGGGCGCTTGGGGTCCTTGAGACCGGCGCGGGTGCGGCGGATGGAGCGCGACACCGCCACCACCGCCTCGTGCTGTCCCACCACCCTCTTGTGCAGCTCCTCCTCCATGCGCAGGAGCTTGCTCGACTCCTCCTCGGTGAGCTGGCTCACGGGGATGCCCGTCCAGGAGGAGAGGATATCGGCGATGTCGGCCTCGGTCACCTGGAGCTGGTGCGAGCCGAGGGGCATCTTCCAGTCCTCCTCGAGCTGCGCCATCTCCTCCACTATCTCCTTTTCGCGGTCCCGCAGGGCCGCGGCCTTCTCGAACTCCTGAGCCGCGATGGCCGCCTGCTTTTCCTGGCGCACCTTCTGCAGCCTTTCCTCCGTCTCCCGGAAATCGGGGGGCGCGGTCATGGCGTTTATGCGCAGCCGGGACGCGGCCTCGTCGATGAGGTCGATGGCCTTATCGGGAAGGAAGCGGTCGGATATGTACCTGCTGGCCAGCCTGGCCGCCGCCACCAAGGCGTCGTCGGTGATGGCCACGCGGTGGTGGGCCTCGTAACGGTCCCGCAGGCCTTTGAGGATCTCGATGGTGTGCTCCACCGTCGGCTCCTCTACCATGATGGGCTGAAAACGCCTCTCCAGGGCGGCGTCCTTCTCCAGGTGCTTGCGGTACTCGTCCAGGGTGGTGGCGCCGATGGTCTGTAGCTCGCCGCGGGCCAGCGCCGGCTTGAGAATGGAGGCGGCGTCGATGGCCCCCTCCGCCGCTCCCGCCCCCACTAGGTTGTGCAGCTCGTCGATGAAGAGGATGATGTCCCCGCGGCTGCGGATCTCCTTCACCACCTTCTTCAGGCGCTCCTCGAAATCGCCGCGGTAGCGCGAGCCGGCCACCAGGGCGCCCAGGTCCAGGGTGTAGAGCTGCTTCCCCGCCAGGATGTGGGGCACCTCGTTGTTCACGATGCGCTGGGCGAACCCCTCCACCACCGCGGTCTTGCCCACCCCGGGCTCCCCGATGAGCACGGGATTGTTCTTGGTGCGCCGGGAGAGCACCTGCATCACCCGCTCGATCTCCTTTTCGCGCCCGATCACCGGGTCGAGCTTGTTCTGCATGGCGAGCTGGGTGAGGTTGCGGCCGAACTGGTCCAGGAGCAGGTTCCCCTGGGCGGCCGGCTCCCCCGTCTGCCCCGTCTCCTTGGTGGCGCCGGAGGCCCCCGTGAGCAGCTGCACCACCTGGTTGCGCACCCGGTCCAGGTCCGCGCCCAGCTTGGTGAGCACCTGGGCGGCGACGCCCTCCCCCTCGCGGATGAGCCCGAGGAGGATATGTTCCGTGCCGATGTAGTTGTGCCCCAGCTGCAGGGCCTCGCGCAGGGACAGCTCCAGCACCTTTTTGGCCCTCGGCGTAAAGGGGATGTGCCCGGTGGGCGCTGTGCTGCCGCGGCCGATTATCTCCTCCACCTGGCTGCGCACCGCCTCCAGGCTGATGCCCATAGACTCCAGGGCCTTGGCCGCGACCCCTTCGCCCTCCTGGATCAGCCCCAGGAGCAGGTGCTCGGTGCCGATATAATTATGGTTGAGCATGCGGGCTTCTTCCTGCGCCAGGACCACCACCCGTCGCGCCCGGTCTGAAAACCTCTGAAACACTTCATCTACCTCCGTTTATGGTTCGCGCCTTTCGTTTCGCGCGGTATATTCTTCACTCACCACTGTTTATTATCACACTTACTGCGTCCTTCTATCACCCGTCTTTCAATGGTCCTCGTCCACACCTCTATCATAAGGTCTTGTCATCCTAATTAGTATCCCTTTAGACGAACCTTCGCCATGCGTTCCGTCATCTCCTTCGCCGTCGCCCTCGCAGGCCGCTACCCGGAGCGCGGCGACCGGCGTTTCAGGCTGCCCACCTTCCGGCTCAACCCTGTTCTCTCTATCCCTCTATACGCTTTTCGATGATATCCGTTTCCATATATCAGTCGTCATCACCCATAGGCATCTTGACCAACCCCCCAAGCGGGGTCTTTCCGGGCCTTGAGCGGCGCTTTTCGGCCGCCGGCGGCTCGCTCCCCTCGGGCTTCCAGGCATAAGCGGGGGAAGAGCTCGTTGCGCCTGCATGGGGCCGCGCATCCTCCATCCTCGGGCCTACGGGCACAGGTGGGAAGAAAAGCCCCCATAGCTCACCCGGCGCTTGAGCACCCTCAGGTCTCCGGGCGCAGGTGGGGGAAGAGGATGACCTCCCGGATGGAATGGGAGTCGGTGAGGAGCATGACCAGGCGGTCGATGCCCAGGCCGAGGCCGCCCGTGGGGGGCATGCCGTATTCCAGGGCGCGCAGGTAATCGTAGTCCACGACGTGGGCCTCTTCGTCTCCACGCTCCCTCTGCCGCGCCTGCTCCTCGAAGCGTTCGCGCTGGTCAAGCGGGTCGATGAGCTCGGAAAAGGCATTGGCGATCTCCCGCCCCGCCACGATGAGCTCGAACCTCTCGGTGAGATGGGGGTCGTCGCGGTGGGCGCGCGCCAGGGGCGATACCTCGCGCGGGTAGTCCATGACCAGGGTGGGCTCCCAGATCTCGGGCTCCACCAGCTTCTCGAAGAGCTCGGTGGCGATCTTCCCCGGACCCCATCCCTCCTCCAGCGGCACCTCGTGCGCCGCGGCGAGGGCCCTCAGCTCCTCCACCGCCGTCGCGGAGGTGATCTCCCTCCCCACCGCCTCGCTCACCGCCTGCAGGAGGGTCACCCTGCGCCAGGGAGGGGTGAGATCGAGGTCTCTACCCTGGTAGGGGAAGACGAGGGTACCCCTGACCTCGCCCACCACCGTGGACAGCATCTCCTCCAGGAAGTCCATGAGCGCCAGGTAATCCACGTAGGCCCAGTAGAACTCGAGCATGGTGAACTCGGGATTGTGCTTGTAGGAGATGCCCTCGTTACGGAAGTTGCGGTTTATCTCATAGACCCTCTCCAGCCCCCCCACCACGCAGCGCTTGAGGTAGAGCTCGGGCGCGATGCGCAGGTAGAGGTTCTGACCCAGGGCCTGGTGATAGGTGACGAAGGGGCGCGCGGTGGCGCCGCCCGGGATGGGCTGGAGCATGGGCGTCTCCACCTCGATGAAGCCCCGCCCGTCGAGGAAACGCCGCAGAGCCTGGACGGTCCTCACCCTCACCAGCAGGTTTTGCCTGACCCGGGGGTTGACCAGCATGTCCAGGTAACGTTGGCGGTAGCGCAGCTCCACATCCTTGAGGCCGTGCCATTTCTCGGGCAGGGGTCGCAGGCTCTTGGAGAGCAGGATGAAACGCGTGACCCGCAGGGTGAGCTCGCCGCGCCTTGAGCGGAAGACCTCGCCCTCCACCCCCACGATGTCGCCTATATCCAGCTCCTGGAAAAGGACGTACCCCTCCTCCCCCAGCGAGTCCAGGGAGGCCAGGAGCTGAAGCCTTCCGGCGCCGTCCTCGAGATCCGCGAAGCACGCCTTGCCGTGCCTCCTCAACGCCATGAGCCTCCCCGCCAGGGCGGCACGGTACCCGCTCTCTTCGCCGTCGGCTAGAGCCGGGAAGCGTTCCCTGATCTCCGAGGTGAGGTCGCTGCGCTCGAAACCCAGGGCGTAGGGCTCCACGCCGCGTTCCCGCCACGCCACCAGCTTCTCCAGGCGTCCCTTAACCAGGTCGCTTTCCCCCGCGAAGGCGGAAAGGGCATCCTCGTCTCGCATCGAGCTCATGTTCCTCTGTTTTTCCTTCACGGCGCTGCGCCAACGGACCGACCATGTGCGCCGGGGAGAGCGCCCACTGCATGCGGGGAGAGCGGCGCTGCCGGGGCCCGTCCCGCCGCTCAGCGTTCGATCTGCAGGATACGGTACTTGAGCACTCCCGAGGGGACCTGCACGTCCACGATCTCGCCCGCCCTGCGGCCCAGGATGGCCTTGCCCACGGGGGACTGGTCGGAGATGCATCCCCGGTCTCCACGCGCCTCGGCCGCGCTCACCAGGCGCAGGCGCATCTCCTCTTTTCTCTCCACGTCCTCCAGGAGCACCGATGACCCTATGGTCACCTCGTTGAGGTCGATCTCCTCGTCCTTGATCACCCGGGCGTTGTCGAGGATGTTCTCGATCTCCATGATGCGGCCGTGCACGAAGGCCTGCTCGTGCTTGGCGTCATCGTACTCGGAGTTCTCCATGATGTCCCCGAACGCCCTCGCCTGCTCGATGCGCTTCGCGACCTCCCAGCGCTTGACGTTCTTGAGGTAATCCAGCTCCTCCTGGAGCTTGCGGTAGCCCTGCTCGGTGAGCACCACGTCGTCTGCCCTCTCCTCGCGGTACTCACCTATGGTCGGCTGGTAGTCGTAATCGTCCATGTCCGCCATCTTCACTTCCTCGTATCGGCCTCGCGCGCGTACACCTGTTCGCGTTTCCCGGGGTTACAAAGAGCTATTATATGCCAGCCCTCACCCTGCGTCAAAGACGGTGGGGGACGGGTAGGGTCTCGGCGTGCAGGCCTCCCATCTCCCGCCAACCGAGGATGGGGAAGGAACGTGACGAGGAGCCGGGGTCGCCGATTCCCCGCGCCGGAGACCGGGGACCGGGTCCGAAGGCGTCCGCTCGCAGATGGACTTCCCGCTACCGCCCCACCCGGCAGACATGGGATACGCGCCGCATCCGCACCCGCGCCTGCCACGGCCAGCCATTTCTTACCATCCCTTCGGGGTATCGCTCCAATCCCCGTCGCACGGGTGCGCTTGCGGCCATCGGGTCCGAGCTAATAACTTCGAGTCCGCCAAGACCGCGCAAGAGAACGACGGGAGGTCGCCCATGATCGAGATCGACAGGGAAAGGTGCAGCGGGTGCAACCTCTGCGCTTCCGTGTGCATCGGTGGCCCCATATACGACGGCCCGGAGATCAGGAGCGGCGGCCGTACCCTGTGCGTGGAATGCGGCCACTGTTATGCGATCTGTCCCGAAGAGGCCGTAAGACTCACCGGCTTTGGGGATCTCCTGCCCCACGCGCTCCCGGAGAAACCTCCCGTGGACGGGCCTGCCATGATGTCTCTGCTGCGGGGCAGGCGCAGCGGAAGGATGTACCGGGAGGAGCCCGTCTCGCGCGAGCACGTCCGGGAGATGATCGAGGCGGCATCGCTGGCGCCCTCGGCGCACAACAGCCACCTGACCAGAGCATACGTATGTTATGACGAGGAGGTCATGGCGCGTATCCGCGACCGCGCCATCCGTTATTACCGCAGGTTGGTACGTTTCTTCGAGCTGCCGGGTTTCCCTTTTGTCTGGAAGCTCCTGGGCCTGGATCCCGAGGAGTTGGAGGTGCTCGAGCATGCGTTCAGGTCCCTGTGGCAATCGGACAAGAACGACGATATCCTTCTTTACGGCACCAGGACCCTGCTGACCTTCACCGCCCCCAGGCGCAACGCCATGGCCCTCGGCGATGCCTGGATCGCAGCCCAGAACGCCGTGATCTATGCCGAAGCGATCGGGGTGGCCACGTGTTACAACGGCTTCCTGATCCACGCCGCAAACCACGATAGGGAGCTGCGCATGCTTCTGGGCGCGGGTAAGGGGGAGAAGGTGGTCGCGGTGCTCAACCTGGGATACCCGCGACGCCGCTTCCGGCGAGCGGCGCCGCGAAGGATCATGGACACCGCCTGGAGGTAGGGGAGCTCGCAGCACCCTGGGCGAGGGCCGGATCTGGTGCGGCCCCGACCCCGTAAGACCGCCCCCCACGTCCCCTGTCGCGCGCCGCGGCCGGAGGAGTCCTATCCCCGGGCGGAAACGCCCGGCGCCGGCAAGGAGCAGCCTTCCCCCGCGGCCCGCCGGGGACGCGTACGACCGCTTGAAGGCCGTGGTCCGGCTGCGGATCTCTCGAGCCCATGGCCGCTCTCGGCGATACCCCGCCCCGCTTTCCGAACAGGCAGCAGGAGGTGTGGGTATAATGGAACGCGACGGGATTCCGCGGCAAACGGAGAAGGGAGGTCCAAGCTGCTCGAGTATCTCTTCAAGCCGTCCGCGGTGGCGGTGATCGGGGCCTCGGAAAAGCCGGGCAAGGTGGGCCGGGTGGTGCTGGAGAACATCCTCCGTTCCGGCTACGCGGGCAAGGTCTTCCCCGTCAACCCGGGAAGTGAAAAGATCATGGGTCTCCCCTGTTATCCCTCGGTTTCCGAGCTCCCGGAGACGCCGGAGCTGGCGGTCATCATCGTGCCCGCTCCGGCGGTAACGGCGGTGGTGGAGGAATGCGGAGCGCGGGGGGTCAGGGGCACGGTGATCATCTCCGCGGGCTTCAAGGAATCCGGGCGCGAGGGATACCGGAGAGAGAAGGAGCTGCGCGAGACCGCGTCCCGGTACGGCATCCGCGTCCTGGGACCCAACTGCCTGGGGCTGGCCGATACCTTCACCCCCCTCAACGCCACCTTTGCCGCCCGCGCTCCCCGACCCGGAAAGGTGGCCTTCATGTCCCAGTCCGGCGCCCTGTGCACCGCGGTGCTGGGATGGTCGGAGGAAAACCACCTCGGCTTCTCGCGTTTCATCAGCCTGGGCAACAAGATGGACCTGGACGAGAGCGATATGCTGGAGGTCCTGGAAAATGATGGCAATACCACGGTCATCGCCGCCTACCTGGAGGGGATTGCGGACGGAAAGCGCTTCCTTGAGGTAGCCTCCCGCGTGACCCGTTCCAAGCCGGTGGTGGTCTTCAAGGCGGGCGTGACCCAGGCGGGGGCCAAGGCGGTGTCCTCGCATACCGGGACCCTTGCGGGTTCGGATAACGCCTACGCCGCCGCCTTCCGCCGCTGCGGCGTGCTGCGCGCCGGCACGGTGGAGGAGCTCTTCGGGCTGGCGCGCGGGCTCTCCACCCAACCCTGCCCGCGCGGGGCGCGTGTGGCGGTGGTCACCAACGCCGGCGGTCCCGGCATCATCACCTCCGATGCCCTGGAGCGCGGGGGACTCGCCCTGGCCAGCCTGGAGGAAAAGACCGCCAGCAGGTTGCGGGAAGGCCTTCCCGAGGCGGCCAGCGTCCATAACCCCGTGGACGTGTTGGGCGACGCGGGAGAGGACCGCTACCGCCTGGCGGTCGAGAGCGTGCTCGCGGACCCCGGGGTCGACGCCCTGCTGGTGATCCTCACCCCCCAGGCCATGACCAGACCCGCCGAGACCGCGGCGGCGGTGGCGCAGTGCGCCCGCGGGAGCGAGAAGACGGTGCTGGCGGTGTTCATGGGCGGCGACGAGGTAGGGGAGGCGGAGAGGATCCTCCGGGAAGCGGGGATACCTAATTACCAGTTTCCGGAAGATGCCGTACAGACCATGCTCCGCATGAAGGAATACGCCGACCACCTCTCGCGCCGGGCCGATACGCAGGTGCGTTTCGAGGTCGACCGGGGCCGCGTCATGGAGGTGTTCGAAGCCGTGCGCCGCCAGGGGCGCAACGAGCTCATCGAGGTGGAGGCGCGGGAGGCGCTGGCCGCCTACGGCCTCCCCGTGGCACGCACCGCCCTCGCCACCAACCTCGAGGAATGCATCAGGGCGGCGCGGGAGATGGGTTACCCGGTGGTGGTGAAGATCGCCTCCCCCCAGATCCTGCACAAGACCGACGTGGGCGGCGTGGTGGTGGGGATAGCCAACACCGACGACCTGGTGAGCGCCTACGAGAAGGTCACCTCCAACGCGCGCAAGTTCTTCCCCGGCGCGGAGATCTGGGGGGTGCTGGTGCAGGAGATGCTGCCCCCCTCGCACGAGCTCATCCTGGGCATGAACCGCGACGCCCAGTTCGGCCCCCTGCTCATGGTGGGCCTGGGAGGGATCTACGTGGAGGTGCTGAAGGACGTCAGTTTTCGCCTCGCTCCCGTGAGCGAGCGTGAGGCGGGAGAGATGCTGCGCGAGCTGAAGAGCTACTGGCTGCTGCGCGGGGCGCGCGGCGAGCCCCCGGCGGACATCGAGGCCGCCGAGGAATGCATCCTGCGTGTCTCGCAGCTGGTCACCGATTTCGAGGATATCGCAGAGCTGGATATCAACCCCCTGCGGGTACTGAAGAGCGGAAAGGGCTGCCTGGCAGCCGATGCCAGGATCGTCTTAAGGGAGTGAGGAGCATGGTAAGCCTTTATCTCATCTCGGCCGCCGGGCTTTCGGGCATGCATACCGTGTGCATCGGCCTGGCGATGCGCATGCGCGAAGAGGGGCTCAGGGTGGGGTACATGAAGCCGCTGGGCTACCGCTATTTCCAGCAGGAGGGAAAGGTCACCGACGAGGACGCCGCCTTCATGCGCCGGACCCTCGAGCTCGAGGACGACCTCGACGACCTCTGCCCGGTCCTGCTGTCCCCGGAACTGGTGAGGTCCGCCCTGAAGGGCGAGCGCGAGACGGAAGCGCTGCGCTCGCGCATCCTGGAGGCCCACGGGCGCGTGAGCGCCGGCAGGGACGTGGTCATCATCCAGGGCGCCTTTACCTCCGTGCAGGGCAGGTTCCTGGACCTCTCCGCCTATCAGATCGCCCCTCTCCTGGGGGCAAAGGTGCTGCTGGTGGAGCGCTTCGACGACGCCCTCATGGGCGATAACGTCATGGCGGTGCGCGACGACTTCGGCTCCGGTCTCATCGGGGTGGTCTTCAACATGGTCGCTCCCAACCGCGAGAGCTTCGTCAGGGAGCTGCTGGCGCCTCGCCTGGAGGCGGAGGGGATCGCCGTCCTGGGCTCGCTGCCCCGCGACCGCCTGCTGCGTTCCATCAACGTGGGGGACCTGGCGCAGCAACTGGGAGGGCGCGTGCTCACCGGCGAGCAGGGCCTGGACGAGCTGGTGGAGGACGTGGTGGTGGGCGCCATGGGGACGGAGCACGCGCTCTCCATCTTCCGCCGGCATCACAACTTCTGCGTGGTGACGGGCGGGGACCGCAGCGACATCCAGCTCGCGGCCATGGAGGCCGGGGCGCGCTGCGTGGTGCTGTCCGGGAACCTCTACCCCACCAGCATCATCCTGAGCAGGGCGGAAGAGCTGAGCGTACCCGTGGTGCTGGTGGGCGAGGACACCTTCACCGCCGCCGACCGTGTGGAGGCGATCATCCGCAGTGCCCGCACCCACGAGCCGGCCAAGCTCGAACGCCTGCGCGGACTGATCGAGGAGCACGTGGACCTCGCTCGGCTCTATGAGCTGGCCGGCATCGCCGCCGGATAGGACGACGGGTCGATAGCAGGGGGTGCCGCAACCCCGCCGGCGCCACACATCGATCACCGGCGGCTTTGACCGGAAGGGCGATGGTAAGGGACGATCTCCGCGACCCCCGGGGTATCGGAAGGGCGCTCTTTCTCGTCGATCCCGGCGGATGCTCCCTCAGCGGTCGATGGCCACCAGGAGGGGGTAGGGGTTCACCGCGGCGCCGCCGTTGGGGTGCCACTCGAAGTGCAGGTGGGGACAACCGCGGGCGTTGCCGGTGTCGCCTACGTAACCTATCACCTGCCCCGCGCTCACCCTTCCCGATGCTCCGTAGCTCTGGAGATGCATGTAGTAGTACAGGTGCCCGTTGTCGCCGTAGAGGAAGACATAGAGCCCGGCGTTGCCTCCCCTGCGCTGCACCACCGTGCCGCTGGTGATGGCCACGCAGGGTGTGCCGTAATCGGCCATGATGTCGCACCCCTTGTGGGTGCGCCCCACGGAGCGCGGCGCGCCCCAGTCGTTGACGTAGCTGTGAGGCCCGGCGACGGGGAAATAGAGGCCGTTGACGGGGCCGATGTTCCAGCCCGTGCCGCCTCCTCCGCCCCCTCCCCCGCCACCACCGTAGCGCCTGCTGAGAAGGGAGGCCACCTCCGCGTCGATGCCGGCGAGGAGGGCCTTCTGCTCGTTGAGCTTGCTCTGCACCGCGCTCCTCTGGCTCTGGAGGCTGTTGGAATAGGCCTGGTACTCGGCCCTGGCTCCCTCCAGCTCCGCCCTCCTCGCCTTTATCTCCGCCATGAGGTCGCGGGTGGCCTGGATGGTCTCGGCGTCGTGGCTGCCGATGCGCATCATGTAGGAATAGGAGTTGACGAAGGTCTCGAAGTCGTCGCATTCGAGGAGGACGTCCAGGGCGGAGGTGTTGCCCTCCTTGTACATGGCCACCAGGCGGTCCGAGAGTATGCCCTGCCAGCGCCGGTATTCCGCCTCCGCCTGCTGCAGCCGCACCTGATTCGCCTCTATCTTCGCCTCCACCGAAGCCAAGCGCGACTGGGTCTGGTTGAGCTCGGAGGTCAGCCGGTTCAGCTCCGCCTGCAGGGATCTGAGCTGCTGCTCCACCTGGCGCGCCTGTTCCTTCTTCTCGCTGACGGAATCCGCCCCCGCGGGAGGGGCGGACGGCATCACCATCAGGGACAGGAGCACCATCACGAGGGTGAACTCGAGCAAGGCCCCTGGTATTTTTATCCTCTTTCTCTCCACCCGGTTTCCCACGCAAAACCGCCTTGCTCTACGATACTACGATAGTATTTTAGGTAACTCTTTCATGGAGGGTCAAATCCACGCCCAGAGCGCCGGAGCGGGACGCGGTCCCGAGAGTGAACGATTTTGCCACATTCTTGCAGGCACATGCACCATGCTGCATCTCCGTGATCCGTTCGTGAGAAGAAGACGCCCCCGGTCGCCTGCCGCCGCTTTCTCTGCCGGCCGGCCTCACGGCATCCCGCCGCCAGGGCCCTTGCGCGCCCCTCGCGCCGCCCGGCTCGGGTCAGGGGCACGCAGAAACCCGTCCCCTGCGGCCCCGCTCATTCCACCTCTCGGAAAGCGCCGTAGATGGCGGGATCTTCCACCACCTCCGGTCCGCGGTATATGCCGTAATGCATCCTCGCCATGTCCGGCGTCAACCCGCCCACCGCTTTCACCGTCGCCGCACCCATGGCACAGAAGGAGCAGAAGAAGCACTACGGCGATAAGGAGGATGGCGCTTCTCATCGCCTCTTTAACCCTCCCTGGAAAAGGTAGCATTAACATATATTGCTACATGGACATCGCCTGAACTGATCCCTCGAATATTCTATCTCGGATCCCCGCAAGGGGATCTCGTGCCCGTGATCAGTGCGTGTATGCGAAGAGAACCGGGCGCAGTCCTCTATCCTAGGCATCAACGCGGACCCGATGATCGGAGCGTGCGTGTATTGAGGGTCTTTTTTTGGCTCGATGGCTCGCGTAGCAGGTCCTTTTGTCCGCAGCGCCTGGCTCTAAGCCCGCGGAACGCGAGATCCCGCGTTTTCCCGTGTCCGGCAGCGCCTTCTTCTCTCTTCGGAAGCTCGGCCCATCAGATCCTGCATTCCACCACACGCGGGAGGCCGTTGAGGTCCCGGTGGGTACGCGCCTCCACGTAACCCTTGCGCACCGCCCGCACGGCAAGTCCTTCCACCTGGTCCGCGCCTCCCTCCATGAGGAGGCAGCCGCGTGGCGCCAGCCAGGACAGCGCCTGCTCCATGAGGCGCAGGTGTACTTCCGTGCCCGCGGGTCCCGCCACCAGCGCCGTGCGGGGCTCGTGTTCCCTGACCTCGGGAGGGAGGGTCGGGAACTCGTTCTCCTTTATATAAGGGGGATTGCTAACCACCAGGTCCAGCTTTCCTCGCAGCCCCTCCTCCAGCGCCTCCAGCAGGTCGCCGCGACGAAAGTCGATCATGCCGTCCAGGCCCTCGCGGACGGCGTTGGAGCGCGCCACCTCCAGGGCGTCCGGGCTGATGTCGGTGGCGAAGACCGCCGCGGAGGGACATTCGCGGGCCACGGAGAGGGCCACGCAACCCGAGCCCGTTCCCACGTCCACCACCACTGGACGGCCTCCCGCGGCCGACGCCAGTTCCACCGCCCTCTGGGCCAGTAGCTCCGTCTCGGGACGCGGGATGAGCACCCTGGGATCCACCTCCAGCTCCAGGTAGCGGAAGCCTTTTCTGCCCGTGATGTACTGCAGGGGCTCCCGGGCCGCCCTCCTCGCCACCGCCGCCTCGAACTCCTCTTTTTGCGCCCGAGAAAGCGGCCTCTCCGGATAGGCGTAGAGGTCCACCCTCGACCTGCCGGTGCAGTGCGCGAGGAGCAGCTCCGCGTTGAGGCGGGGCCTCTCCACCCCCTGACGCGAGAGGACGCCGGCCGCCCAGGCGATGAGGCCGAGGGCGTCATCCTTTTCCAGGTCACCCGCCAGTGCCATCCCCGTCCCTTCTTCCGCAATCCGTTCCGCTATCGACCGATCCCGGAGCGAAAAGGTCCCCTCGCCCGCGGCGAAACCCGTCGCGCTCCCAGCGGCAACTCTCGGGCCATCCCCAGGCGGATGACCGATCCCCGCTCAAGAGGGCGGCATGAAAACGGCCGCGGCGGGATGCTCCCCGTGCCGTTTCCGCTGGTACCTCCACTTTCCTGTTGCCCTTTGATGCCATAAGAAGGCCCGAGCCCGCCCCGGTTTCCCGTGCCGCCTGTTTCTGTCCGTGAGGTTCAGTCCTGGCCCATGCGCGCCAGCCTCTCGGCGCGGTCGGCGGCGGCCAGCGCCTCGATGACCTCGTCCAGGTCGCCGTCCAGCACCTCCTCGAGCCGGTAGAGGGTGAGGCCTATGCGGTGGTCTGATACGCGGCCTTGGGGGAAGTTGTAGGTACGTATGCGCTCCGAGCGGTCGCCGGTGCCCACCTGGGAGCGCCTCTCCTCCGCTAGCTCCTTCTGCTGCCTCTCCTGCTCCATGCGCAGCAGGCGTGCCCTGAGGATGCGCAAGGCCTTCTCGCGGTTCTGGAGCTGGCTCTTCTCGTCCTGGCAGGAGACCACGATGCCGGTGGGCAGATGGGTGACGCGCACGGCGGAGTCGGTGGTGTTCACCGACTGCCCGCCCGGTCCGGTGGAGCGGAAGACGTCCACCTTCAGCTCGGCGGGGTTGATGGTCACCTCCACCTCCTCCGCCTCCGGCAGCACGGCCACGGTGGCGGTGGAGGTGTGTATGCGGCCTCCCGACTCGGTGACCGGGATGCGCTGTACGCGGTGCACCCCTGACTCGTATTTCAGCTTGCTGTAAGCCCCCTTGCCCCGCACGGAGAAGATGATCTCCTTGAAGCCCCCCAGCTCCGAGGGGCTGGATGAGAGGGCCTCCGTCTTCCAGCCCCTGCGGTCGGCGTAACGGGTGTACATGCGGTAGAGGTCGCTCGCGAAAAGGCCCGCTTCCTCGCCGCCTGCCCCGGCTCGGATCTCCATGATCACGTCCTTCTCGTCGCGCGGGTCGGAGGGCAGGAGCTTCAACCTTATCTCCTTCTCCAGCTCCCCGGCGCGTTCCTCGGCGGCGTGCAGCGACTCGCGCAGGAACTCCGCCATCTCCGGGTCCCGCTCTCCAGCGAGCATCTCCTCCGCCTCGCGCGCCTCCCGCAGCGCCTCGCGGTAGGCGCGCAGGGCGGGCATGACCTCCGAGAGTTCGGCGTGGGCGCGCGCGAGCTCGGCGTACCGCTGGCGGTCCTGGTACACCTCGGGCTGGGAGAGCTGGCGCTCCAGCTCCCCGTAGTTCCTCTCTATCTCGTCCAGCCTGTCCGCGAAAGCCATGCCTCTGCCTCTCGTCACCTCCCGGCGGAGCCGCTCTCCCGTGTGCGGCCTACCCGTTTCCCTTCGCCCACGCGGGCGCCCGCGGGCTCAAGCCTTTTCGCGCTCCCGGCTTTCCCCGTCCTCGCCGCCGACCGCCGCCGGCTCCAGCGCACGCGGGTCCTCGCGCTCAAGGAGCGCCCGCAGGGCGGAGATGGCGACCTCGGCCTGCTCGCGGTCCGGCCTGCGGGTGGTAAGCCTCTGCAGCCACATCCCCGGGAGCACCAGGGACCTCATCCATGGAGAGGGGCTGCCGTCCGCATACCTGATTATCTCATACGAGACCCCGGCCACCACCGGGATCAGGGCCATCCTCTCCAGCACCCGCAGCCACAGCGCCGGCCTCCCCAGGAAGGAATAGATGACCACCGTGAGCACCAGCACCAGCAGGACGAAGGCGGTCCCGCACCGCGCGTGGTCCGTGCCCTCCCTGAGCGCCCGCTCCGGCTCCAGGGGGTAGCCGTGTTCCCAGAGGTGGATGGACTGGTGCTCCGCGCCGTGGTACTGGAAGACACGCCGCATCTCCCCGGAGAGAGAGACCAGGGCGAGGTAAGCCACGAAGGCGGCCAAGCGCAGGCCTCCCTCGACGAGGTTCCACAGCCACACCGGGCTGTCTTTTCCCAGCAAAAGGGGGGCCAGCCAGGTGGGAAGGGCGATGAACAGTCCCACCATCAAGGCCAGGGCCAGGAAGAGGGCGAGGGACTGCTGGAACCAGCCCATCCCCCTGCCGTCGCCTTCCTCCTCCAGGGCGATGTCGGCCGAGAGGGACAGCGCTTTCCAGCCCAGCACCAGGCTCTCCCCCAACACGAAGAGGCCGCGCAGCAGAGGCCTGTCCCACGCCGGGTGGCGCACCAGGAAGGAGTTGAGCGGCTCGCATACCACGTGGATGTCCCCGTCCGGCTTGCGCACCGCCAGCGCCCAGTTGGCGCAGCCGCGCATCATCACGCCCTCGATGACCGCCTGCCCGCCCAGGCGGAAGTCCCGCCCCCGCCGCGGGCCGGCGTCGGTGCCCGGCACCCGCGCCGGGGAGGGCGAACAGGGTAGGGAGGTCGTGGAGATCCCGTAGAAGGCCATCATCCCGAAGTATCTATCGTGACCGGCGCGGCCGGCATCCCTCCACCTGCGTGTCCGTGATGACCGCGGCGGGAGGGGCCGGCGGGGCGTCGCCCGCGCACGCGCCCTCCCGTTCCCGGGTCGAGGTCCATCGTGCGCGGGGACCTTGCGGGGAGCATACCGCCGCCCCGTGAACGGGTCATGCGGAAACGTGCCCGGCTCGATCCTCCTGCCGGGCCCCTCGGACCGCGTGGTCGCCTAATCCTGCCCCTCCGTCTTGCGGACCTTCCGCTCCGACCTGGTCTTGCGCTGAGGCCTCGCCTTGCCGTAGCGGCGCTCGAAACGCTCCACGCGACCCCCGGTGTCCACCAGCTTCTGCTTCCCGGAGTAGAAGGGATGGCATTCCGAGCAGATCTCCACCCGCAATTCAGGCTTGGTGGAGCGCGTCTTGAAGGTGTTCCCGCAGGAACAGGTCACCGTAGCCTCCACGTAATCGGGATGTATTCCCTTTTTCATCCTTTCCCACCTCCGCTATCCTCCGCGCAACCCTGAAAGTATAGCAGCGCGAAAAGCGCCTGAACAGGGCGGCGCGCGGGTACCGGTGAAATCCTTGCGGTGAAGGAAGGGTTTCCCGCCCTTCCTCTTCGCCCCACCTCAGGAAATCGGTGACCTGGCGATCTCGCTCAGGAACTCGGCGTTGTTCCTGGTGTTGCGTATCTTGTCTATGAGCAGCTCGATGGCCGCGCTGGGGTCCAGGGCGTGCAGCACGCGGCGCAGCTTCCACACCACCTGCGCCTCCTCGGGAGCCATGATCAGCTCCTCCTTGCGCGTCCCCGACTTGTCGATCTCTATGGCCGGGAAGATGCGCTTGTCCGCCAGCTTGCGGTCCAGGTGCAGCTCCATGTTGCCGGTGCCCTTGAACTCCTCGAAGATGACCTCGTCCATGCGGGACCCCGTCTCCACCAGGGCAGTGGCGATGATGGTCAGGCTCCCACCGTCCTCGATGTTGCGCGCCGCTCCGAAGAAGCGCTTGGGCGGATAGAGGGCGGTGGAATCCACCCCTCCGGAGAGGATGCGCCCGCTGGTGGGGGTGGCGAGGTTGTAGGCTCGCGCCAGCCTGGTGATGCTGTCGAGGAGTATCACCACGTCGTGGTTGTGCTCCACCAGGCGCTTCGCCCTTTCCAGCACCAGCTCCGCCACCTGGATATGGTTGTCCGAAGGCTGGTCGAAGGTGGAGCTTATCACCTCGCCGTTCACGGAGCGCTCCATGTCCGTGACCTCCTCCGGGCGTTCGTCCACCAGCAGCACGATGAGCTTCACCTCGGGGTTGTTGAAGGTGATGCTGTTGGCGATCTGCTTGAGGATGGTGGTCTTTCCCGCCTTGGGAGGGGACACGATGAGCCCGCGCTGCCCCTTGCCGATGGGGGCGATGAGGTCGATGATGCGCGGCGCCGTCACCTCGTCGGGAGTCTCCAGACGCAGGCGCTCCAGGGGGAAGAGGGGCGTCAGCTGCTCGAACTGCCTACGCTCCCTGCACACCTCCGGGTTGTCGCCGTTGACCTTCTCGATGCGCAGCAGGGCGTTGTACTTCTCGCTGTCCTTGGGAGGGCGTACCTGCCCGGTGATCTCGTCGCCGCGCTTGAGGTGGAAGCGCCGGATCTGGGAGAGGGAGACGTAGATGTCCTCCTCGCTCGGCAGGTAGCCCCGCGTGCGCAGGAAGCCGTATCCCTCCGGGAGGATATCCAGGATCCCGGTGCGGATGAACAGGCCCTCGTCCTCCGCCTTACGGGCGAGGATGCTCTCGATGAGTTCCTGCTTGCGCATGCCGGTGATCCCGGTCAGCCCGATCTCGCGGGCGAGGCCCTGCAGGTCCACCAGGAGCATGGATTCCAGGTTCTCCCTTTCCAGTGTCTTCTCCACTCTGTCACCTCCTTCCCTGTTGTCCGCTTTCTGGTTGTCGGTGTTCTTAAAGGTTCTTGATCTTCTCATAATCCTCCAGGAATCTCTCGATCCCTATCTCGGTCAGGGGATGGTGGACCATCTTCACCATGACCTCGTAGGGGATGGTGGCGATGTGCGCGCCCGCCAGCGCCGCCTCCGTGACGTGCATGGGGTGGCGCAGGCTGGCGGCGATCACCTGGGTGGGTATGGAATAGGTGTCGAAGATGTCCACGATCTCCTCCACCACCTTCATCCCCCGGTTGCCGATATCGTCCATCCTGCCCACGAAGGGGCTGACGAAGGTGGCTCCCGCCGCCGCGGCCAGCAGGGCCTGGTTGGCAGAAAACACCAGGGTGACGTTGGTCTTGATCCCCTCCCGCGAGAGCGCGCTCACCGCCGCCAGGCCTTCGGGGGTCATGGGGATCTTGACGTTTATGTTATCGGCGATGGCGGCCAGCTCCCGCGCCTCGCGCAGCATGCCCTGGGTGTCCATGCTCACCGCCTCGGCGCTGACGGGTCCGGAGACGATGGCCGCGATCTCCTCCAGGCACTCCCGCATGCTCCGCCCTTCTTTGGAGACCAGAGAGGGATTGGTGGTGACGCCCGCCAGGATACCCCAGCCGTTGATCTCCCTGATATGCTCCACGTTGGCCGTGTCCAGGAAAAGCTTCATCTCCCTCCTCCGTGTCAAGCCGTCAGACCAGGTGCTCTACCTTCGCCGTCGCTATATCCTTCTTGGCCATCTCGTAAGCGGTATTGATCACGTAATCCACGACCTCCGAGACCGCGCTGTCCAGGTTCACGCTCTCCACCGCCTTTACCCCGTTCACCTTACCCAGGTGCACGATGTAGTCCTGGATCTTGCGGATATTCTCAAAATATTCCAGGTAGCGCTGGAAGGGACGCGTGCCCTGGGTCTCCACCTCGCGGATGAAGAAGTGGCTGCGGTGCATCCTCTCGTCGCTCACCGTGACCACCAGAGGGACGATGAAGGCGTCGGGAAACTGCTGCGGCGCTATGAAACCCGGCACGATGTGCGCCCCCTCGATGATGATGTGCGTCCCCTCCTTCAAGGCGCGGTTGATGATCGCCCTCACCCCCACCAGCACCGAGAGGCTCTGCTCCCGGAATCCCGCCACCACGGGGTCGATATGCGGCGGCAGGGGATGAATGAGCGCGGTGTCCGCATCGAAGGAGGAGGTATGGATGGTGGGCATGAGCTCGCGGGAGAAGAAGGCGCGCATGACCTCCCGAATGGCGTCGGTGGAGACGATGCGCACGATGCTGAGCCTGGTAGCGAGCATGGTCGCTATGGTGGATTTTCCCACGCCGGTGGAGCCGCCGATGAGGATTACCAGGGGCTTGTTCAGGCTGCTGAAGGAGATGTACCGCCAGTAGTTGACGGCGTAGTGCTCCCCCACGCGTTCGTTGAGGAAATTGTAGATGAGCTTGCGCAGCTCCTTGGCCTGGATCTCCAGCCTGCCTTCGCGGAAGAGATGCTCCTCTATGTCCGAGGCTACCGTGTAGGCCCTGCCCGGCGACAGGCCCGAGGCCATGATGGCGTTGGCCGTCAGCCCTTTCGAGAAGGGGACCCGATGGCGCTCCTCATCGAGGATGGTTATGCGGCCCTTTCTTTTCCTCTCTTCCTCTCGTTCCCGCGTCATGATCTGTCCACCGCTTTCGCCCACATGGCCTCGAAAAACCCCTCCAGGTCTCCATCCGGGCGGGCGGGAAACGGCACGTTATGGAAGAAGACCAGCTCCTTGCCGTAACGCCGCGCGTATTCCGCCACCACCTCCACCGCGGCCGCCTTGAGCTCGGTGAGCACCACCTCCGCCTCCCCGGCGCCCTCGAGGTCTCTCTCCAGGCGGTCCCGCCGGGAGAGGCTGAAACTGCTCCCCACCACCTCGCAGCCTTCCTGGTCCCGCAGGTGTTCCTCCAGCAGTCCCTCAGCCTCGTGGGGCGCGGTCGCAACCAGAAAGACCTTCCTGCCGCGGATGGGTTTCAAGGGATGAGGCCTGAAAATCGTGTTTAAGACAACGACATCGCCACTTATCCACTCTATCCTCTCGCGGAGTTCCTGGATTTTTCGGGAAGTCGCGAAAGGCTCTTCGGCCATTGTAATGATAACCCCGTCGGAAATCAAGAGCCGGTATGCACCCAGGTATCCCAGCGCCTCCTCCACATCCTGCGCGGCGCTGATGACCAACACCGTGGCGTGGGTATGCACCGGCGGGACGCTGGACCCGCTTCCCTCCACGATGACCACCTGCCCCGGCAGGCCGTCCGCCACCGCGGCCGCCTCCGAGACGTTGGTCACGAAGGGCTCTCCCGCCATGCCTCCCCCACAGCGCCGCGAGCCTACGGTGATCACCCCCGACACCAGCGCGTCCTCGTAGTGGTCGGAGGCGGCGTGCAGTCCCTTCCGCAGCTCCCCCCGGAGGTACTCCTCGTCCACCGCCCCCTGCTCCACCACGTAGGGACGGGGAGGCCCTCCCCTGCCCATGGCCACCACCACCGGTTCCCTCCCCGTGCGCGCCAGGTATCGCGCCATCTCCGCCGACACCGCCGTCTTCCCGCAGCGTTTTCCGGTGCCGATCACCGCGCAGGAAGGCCGGGCCAGGATGCGCTCGCGGCGCGGGGGCCTGAACTCGAAGTCCGCCCCCCGGTAGGCGGCGCCGTGGGCGAGCGCCGTGGCGGCCATGCGCATGCGCAGCGCCGGACCGATGACGGGGAGGTCGCTGAGGTCCAGGACGACGTCGGGAGAGAGCTCCTCGAGCGTTCTGCCAAATTCACCCAGAGGGTCCTCGGGCACCACCAGGGCGCATCCCTCCAGGGCCATCTCCGAGACCTCCCTCAGCTTCTCGGCGCCACCCAGGAAATAAAGGGCCAGGGGTTCCAGGCTCTCCCTCTCCGCCAATACGCGCACCGCGTCGCGCACGGTGTCGGGATGGTGCTCGCCGTCCACCAGGAACAAGGCACGTTTTCTCGCACTCCGTCCGATCTCCATCTCGCCTCCCGGCTTTCCATCCGCGCGCGGCGCGTGCGGCCGCCCCCGACCACGGAAGCATCGCGCGCCCTGTGATCCGCCTTTTGTTCGCGCCGCCGGCCGTATCCATCACCGGAGATGCGGCCCGCCCCTCGGGTAGGGATTGACGCCGCCCGCCGGAGACCCGCCTTTCCCTGGGGGCGGGCCCTATAGATCGGAGCCGATTATCTCCCGCACCACCCCGGAGAGCCCTTTCTGGGTGTCGTTCACTCCCACGCCGAACTGGGCGATCACGTCGCGCCCCCCGAAGGGGTACTTGCGGAAGATCTTCACCAGGTCTTCCCTTATCTCGATCACGTTGTAGCAGGGCTTGGTGTTCCCGCGCAGGCGCAGCGAGGAGATGGTGCCCGCGTTCACCACGTAGAGGTCCTCGAGCCTCCAGACGTAGGGCACGTGCTTGTGACCGGTGAGGACCAGGTCCACGCCGGCGTACACCAGCAGCTCCAGCACGTCGCCAGCGTCGAAGACGATGTTCCTCTCCCTTCCCGTCCCGGGCACCGGCAGGAGGTGGTGGTGGAGGGCGAAGACCTTGAAGCCGTCCACGGCCTGGAAATAATCGACGATCCTGGCGTATTTTTCTCTCCCGATCTGTCCCGAGTCCAGGTCCGGCTCGCTGGAATCCATCCCCATGACGTATACCCCGCACCATTCCAGGCTCTGGAACAGGGGGCCAAAGAGCTCCTGGAAGTGCAGGTAACCCACGTTGCGGGAATCGTGGTTGCCGGGGATGACCAGCACCCGCTCGCATTCCAGGCCGTCCAGGTAGGACTTGGCGGTGAGGTATTCCTGCCGGAACCCCTCGTTGGTCAGGTCTCCCGTCACCACCACTATGTCCGGCTGGAGCTCGTTGAGCTCTAGTATGCAGCGGTTCATGAGGTTGGCCACGAAATGGTAGGAACCGATGTGGAAATCGGAGACGTGTGCCAACACCACGGGCGACTTGGTGACGGGAAATATCCTCGCAGGCATCGCTATCTACACTCCGCTCGCATCCTCCCGGCGCCGCGCGTAGCGGGCTTCCGGGCGCGGGAAGGATCTCGTGATCCGCTCTCCGATCCTGATCCGTTCTATGATCTCAATATATCACACGGGGGCGGAGGCCCGTATCCCGCCCGCCTTCTCCAGGAACAGCTCCATTAATTTCCATCCCTCGTAACCGCTGTAGGTCCCCTGCGTCACCGCCCTCTCGCTGAAGGCCCGGCAGCGGTCCGGAGCCGCCGTGGAGCAGTAGATGGCGAAGGGGACGGGGTCCGGCACATGGGTCCTCACCTCCAGGGGGGTGGGATGGTCGGGCGCCAGCAGGAAGGCGAAGTCCTCCCCTGAGCGCACCGTCTCGTCGAGTAGCGGCCCCAGGATGAGCTCGTCTATGCGCTCGAGGGCGTTTACCTTTTCCTGCCAGTTGCCCTCGTGGCCCGCCTCATCCGGCGCCTCCACATGTATGTACACCAGATCCAAGCGCCGCAGGCACTCCTTGGCATATGCCGCCTTGGCGGAGTAATCGGTATCGTAGTATCCGGTGGCGCCGGGCACCTCCACCACCTCCAACCCCGCCAGCTTCCCCAGGCCTTTCAACAGGTCGACGGCGGTGATGATGGCCCCCCGCAGCCCGAACCTCCCGGTGAAGGAGGGGAGCTCCGGGGTGCGTCCCTGCCCCCAGGGCCAGATGAGGTTGGCGGGCGGGAGGCCATCGGCGACCCGGCGCCTGTTCACGGGGTGCTCTGAGAGCAGGCGCCGCGAGAGGCGCATGAGGCCGTTGAGGCGGGCTGCCCCCGGCCCCACGGGCAGGATATCCTCCGTCTCCCTCCCCACCACGTCGTGGGGCGGGAAACAGCGGTCTTCGAGATGCCTGAGGCCCTTGAGCACCAGCAGGTGGCGGTAACCGACGCCGGGGTGAAAGGAGGTGAACTCGTCGTCCAGACGATCGCGCAGGGCGAGGATGAGCTCTGCGGCCTCCCGGGTGGTGATATGGCCGGCGCTGTAGTCCACCAGCCTGCCTCCCTTCTCGGTGACCAGGTTGCAGCGGAAAGCCACCTGCTCGGGTCCCAGCTCGATCCCCATGCTGGCGGCTTCCAGGGGTCCCCGGCCGCTGTAGTAACGGCGCGGGTCATATCCCAGGAGGGAATAGTTGGCCACGTCGCTTCCCGCCGTCATGCCCTCGGGCACGGTGACCGCCGTGCCGCATATCCCCTCCCTGGCCAGGAAATCCATGTTGGGGGTGCGCGCCGCCTCCAGCGGGGTCATCCCCCCGTGTTCATCCCGCGGCCTGTCCGCCGCTCCGTCAGGCACCAGGACCACGTACTTCAATTCCGACGCCCCCTTTTCGCCATCCCCTTACAGCCCCAGTATCTCCAGTATCTCCTCTTTGCGCGGCGGAACCGCCCGCGGCTCCTGGACGCATTCCACCGCCAGCCCGGGGTCCTTGAGCCCGTGCCCGGTGAGCACGCACACCACCGTGGACCCCTGCGGGACCTCTCCCCGCGCGCACGCCTTGTAGAGCCCGGCCACCGCCGCCGCCGAGGCCGGCTCCACGAAGACCCCCTCGCGGTCCGCCAGCAGGCGGTAGGCATCCAGGATCTCCTCGTCGGAGACCATGTCGATGCGCCCTCCCGAATCCCGGGCCGCCGCCACCGCCTTCTCCCAGCTCGCCGGGTTGCCTATCCTGATCGCCGTGGCGATGGTGCTCGGTTCCTCCACCACCTCTCCCCGTACGATGGGAGCGGCGCCCTCCGCCTGCCACCCCATCATGCGCGGGAGGGCGGAGATGCGTCCCGCCTCGAGATAATCCCGGTACCCCTTCCAGTAGGCGGTGATGTTTCCCGCGTTGCCTACTGGTATAAAATGGTAATCGGGCGGGCGTCCCAGCGCGTCGCATATCTCGAAGGCCCCCGTCTTCTGCCCCTCGATACGGTGGGGGTTGAGGGAGTTCACCAGGACCACCGGGTATTCTTCGCTTATCTCCCGCACCAGCTTGAGGGCCTGGTCGAAGTTGCCCTCCACCGCGATCACCACCGCGCCGTGTATGAGGGCCTGGGCGAGCTTCCCCAGGGCGATGGCGCCCCCGGGGATGAGCACCGCGCATCCCAGCCCCGCGCGCGCGGCGTAGGCCGCCGCCGAGGCGCTGGTGTTCCCGGTGGAGGCGCAGATGACCGTCCTGGCCCCCTCCTCCAGGGCCTTGCTCACCGCCACGGTCATGCCGCGGTCCTTGAAGGAGCCCGTGGGGTTGAGGCCCTCGCACTTGAGGAACACCTCCAGCCCCAGCTGCCTGCTTATGTACCCCGCCTCCACCAGGGGGGTGTTGCCCTCGCGCAGGGTCACCACCGGCGTTCCCTCGGTCACCGGGAGGAATTCCCGGTAGGCGTCGATTATGCCTTTCCACTCGGAAGCCAAGTCTTTCCTCCTCCTCGCCGGCCGCGCCGCGTGCTCGCACGGCCCCCCGAACATCTGGCGGGTCGCGGGATGCCCGCGGGTCCGCCCGTACGTCGGGCCCACGCCCGGGCATCTAGCGGGCAGGCTCCGCCGCCCGCCATCCCGACGCGGGCCCTCAGCCCCCTTCGCCCTCCTCCGGCTCGCGGTCCTCCACCCGGATGACGCTGGCGATGCGGTTGACCGCCCTCAGCTCCTCCAGACCCTTCAGGGTGGCTCGGATGCTCCTCTCCTTCACCGCATGGGTCACGAGCACGATGCGCGCCTCCCTCCCCATGCCGTGCTGGATCACCGACTTTATGCTCACCCCGTTGTCGCCGAACACCCCCGCGATCCTCGCCAGCACGCCCGGCCGGTCAGGGGCGTCGAAGATCATGAAATAGCGGCAGACCACCTCGGCCATGTCCTTGAGGGGTTTGCGGTAGAAGCAGGTGCATCCCACCATGCGCCCCCCCGTGAGCATGTTGCGGGAGATGGTGATGATGTCTCCCACCACCGCGCTCGCCGCCGGCAGAGATCCCGCTCCCTTACCGTAGAACATCAGCTCGCCCGATGCGTTCCCGGACACGAAGATGGCGTTGTTCTCGTCCCTCACCGCCGCCAGGGGATGGTCTTTGGGGATCATGGTGGGATGGACGCGCACGCTGATGCCGTCGGGCTCGTCCTTGGCCACCGCCAGGAGCTTGATGACGTATCCCAGATCGCGCCCGAACCTCATGTCGTCGGGTGTGATGGCCGAGATGCCCTCGGTATAGACATCGCCGAGGGTCACGCGGGAGTTGAAGGCCATGGAGGCGAGTATGGCCAGTTTGGCCGCCGCGTCCCTGCCCTCCACGTCGGCGCTCGGGTCGGCCTCCGCGTATCCCCGTTCCTGGGCCTTGCGCAATGCCTCCGAGAAGGACAGCCCCTCCTCGCTCATGCGCGTGAGCACGTAGTTGGTGGTGCCGTTGACGATCCCCAGGATGCTGTCCACGTTGTTTCCCGCCAGGCTGTACTTGAGGGGCAGGAGGATGGGGATGGCCCCTCCCACGCTCGCCTCGTAGGCCACGTCCACCCCCGCCTCCTCGGCGGCGGAGAGGATCTCCTCCCCGTGCGTGCTCATGAGCTCCTTGTTGGCGGAGACCACGTGCTTGCCGCATGCGATGGCCTCCAGGATGAAGGTGCGCGCGGGCTCCACCCCTCCAATGACCTCCGCCACTATATCGACCTCGGGATCGCGTATGACCTCAAGGGCGTCCGTGGTCAACTCGCCCTCGGGGACCTCCACGTAACGGGGATCCGAGAGGTCCCTCACCGCCACGCGCTTCACCGCGATCTCGCAACCGGTACGCCGGGATATCACTTCCCCGTTTTCCATGAGGATACGGTAGACCCCTGAACCCACGGTGCCGCACCCGATCTGGCCAACCCTGATGATCTTCTTGCCGTTCTTCATCTCTTCCTCCGCCTCCGGGCGGCCCGCCTCGGCGCCGCCCGCTCCCCTTGAGAACGCGCCCCGGGGTGGATGCATAACCGATCCCCCTACGGCGCTCCCGCCGCGAAACCGGTCACGACTATTCTAACAGCAGGGAAATGACGTGTCCCGCTCTCCCTTGCCCAGATCGAAGATCTGGGAGATCATCTTTCTTTTTTTTCGGTTCTACTCCCAGAAGTGTGGGCAGCGATAAAGCAACGACATAAGCCCTTTACCCATAACAGCATCTAAAAGGGAGGTGTACGTTACGGGTTCATTTGTGGCCTGCCGGTTACCCGCATTTGTTGGAGATGAGCGTTATTTTCGAACCTGGCTGTGTTGTCAGGATGACAGGGTGGTCTCTCGATCTTTTTCTACCCGGAAAGCGTCGCCGAGACGATACGGCATCCGCGCCGAACACCCCTGCCGGCGTCATCGTCGCCCGCGGGCGGCCCGAGGCATGAACGCCCCTTTTTCCGGGGCCGACGCCGCACGTGCGCCGGCATCTTCTGTCTTGCGGCGCGAGGGACGGAGAGAAATGGACGAAGGAAAGTAGCGTGAGACGCCGCATGTGCGCCTGCGTCTTCTGTCTTGCGGCGTCCCGGTTATGCCAGCGATAAATGTCCCATGTCCGGGGCTGACCCCATACATGATATAATCGAGGGCGCCATGAAACTTAAGCATCCCGTGTTGCAGGTAGCCCTGGACTTCGTGGACCTCGAGCGCGCCCTCAAGGTGGCCGAGGAGGCTGTGGAGGGGGGCGCGGACTGGATCGAGGCCGGCACCCCGCTCATCAAGAGCGAGGGGCTGAACGCAGTGCGCGAGCTGCGCCGCCGCTTTCCCAACCGCGTGATCGTCGCGGACATGAAGACCATGGACGCGGGGAGAGCGGAGGTGGAGGCCGCGGCCAAGGCCGGGGCCAACATCATCGACGTCCTGGGAGCGGCCTCCGACGCCACGGTCAAGGAGTGCGTGGAGGCGGCCAACAATTACGGCGCCGAGATCATCGTGGACCTCATCGAGGTGGGCGACCCGGTGGAGAGGGCACGCGCCGCCGAGGCCTCCGGGGCCCATTACATCGCCGTACACACCGCCATAGATGTGCAGATGAGGGGCGGCGACCCCTTCGAGAGGCTCAAGGTGGTGGCGAACTCCGTGGGTATTCCCGTGGCCGTGGCCGGGGGGGTAAACTCGGAGACCGCGGCCACCGCGGTGCGTTGCGGCGCGGACATCGTCATCGTGGGCGGGGCCATCATCAAGAGCAAGGACGCCCGACGCGCCGCGGAGGAGATCAAGCAGGCCATGCTGAGCGGTGAGGCGGTGCGTACCGACCTCTACAAGCGCGTGGACCTGGCCAACGTGCGGGAGATCCTGCAGCGCGTCTCCACTCCCAACATCTCCGACGCCATGCACCGTTCCGGGGAACTGGAGGGCATCATGCCCATAAGCCCCGGTCTCAAGATGGTGGGGCCCGCCCTCACCGTACGTTCCTATCCCGGGGACTGGGCGAAGCCGGTGGAGGCCATAGACCTGGCGGAAGAGGGGGACGTCATCGTCATCGACGCCGGCGGCCTCGGCCCCGCCCTGTGGGGTGAACTGGCCACCCATAGCTGCCTGCAGAAAAAGGTTGCCGGGGTGGTCGTCGACGGCGCCATCCGGGATACGGTGGAGATCCGAGCCCTGGGGTTTCCGGCTTTCTCCCGCCTCATCACTCCCACCGCTGGCGAGCCCAAGGGTTTCGGGGAGATCAACGTGCCGGTGAAGGTGGGAGGAAGGCGTGTTTTCCCCGGCGACTGGTTAGTGGGAGACGACGACGGGGTCATCGTGATCCCTCGCGACAAGGTGGTGGAGATAACCAACCGCGCCATGGACGTGCTGGAGAAGGAGAACCGCCTCCGGGCGGAGATCGAGGCGGGGTCCACCCTCTCCCAGGTGGCCTACCTCGAGAAGTGGGAGAAGAAGTAGCTCACTCCCTGCGTCTTCTCCACTTGCTCAGCCACTGCCTCTTGGCCTGATCCGCATGCGAGACCTCGCCTTCCGCCTCCGGCGCTCTCTCGCCTTCCCCGTGCGGAGACGTCTCCCGCCCGCCTTTATCCTCCTGGGGCTCCTCCGCGGTGAGCATGGCGGCGCCCCGGTAATTGGGCACCTCCCAGACCAGGGCGGTGAAGGGGCTTTCCGCCCCCTTGCGCTCAGCGATGGCGGAGAGGAACAGCGCGGCCCTGTCGGGGTCGGCCGCGCGCCGCAGGATGAGGGTGATGTCCCGCTCTCCCATCACCGCCGCCGCCGAGGGGCCGCATAACACCACCATGTCACCGGGCTCGAGGGGCGCCTCCTGCACCTCGACCCGCTCGCCTCCCGGCGTGCCCAGCAGCGCCCCACCCGCCCCCGGAGCCAGAACCGCCCGTCCCTGCTCCGCGTGGAAGAGGAAGAGGGCTCCTCCGCCACTGCGGGCGGCATAGAGCCGGGAGGGGTCGGCTGCCACCAGCAGGAGATCGAGTCCCGCTCCCCCCGGTTCCCCCATGAGGTGGCGGTGGATATGGCGGCAGATGCTCTGGAGAACCAGGCGTTGATCCGAGACCCTGAGCTCCCCGCCCTTGAGGCGGAAGAAATCTGAAGCCAGGGAAAGGGCGTAGCTCCGCGCCTCCCTCCCGGCGTCGTCCCTCCCCTCGGAGCAGACCCCCGCCGCGAAGACCAGGGCCTCGGGCGGCTCTCCGGAGTCGATGTCCAGGAAGAAGAACGGCGCGCGGGGCGGGTCTCTATGCTCTCCGCTGTGCGCGACGCCAATGCTGGAAGCCCGATTCGCGATGGCAGCTCACCTCCATATGCCCCGTGTCACGCCTCCCCTCCCGGCGCGCGGCTCCCGAAGCGGGAGCCCGCGGCCTTCAGCCCATGACGCGCTCGCCGCGCACCAGGTCCTCGTAGCTCTCTCTCTCCCTCACCACCGCGTAGCGCTCGCCGTCCACCATCACCTCCGCGGCGCGCCGGCGCGAGTTGTAGTTGGAGGACATGGCGAAGGAGTAGGCGCCCGCGCTCATCACCGCCAGGAGCTCGCCCGGCTCGAGGGCGGGGACCTCCCTGTCTCGGGCCAGGAAATCCCCCGACTCGCAGACCGGCCCCACCACGTCCACCTTCTCCAGAGGCCGCTCGCGTTCCTCCACGGGCACTATCTCGTGAAAAGCGCCGTAGAGGCTGGGTCGGATGAGGTCGTTCATGGCCGCGTCGACCACCAGGAAGCGTTTTTCTCCCGTGCGCTTGCGGTAGAGGACCCGCGACAGCAGCACCCCGGCATTGCCCACGATCATGCGTCCGATCTCCATGATCACCGTGCATCCCGAGCGGCGCAGCACGGGCTCGAGGGCGAGGGCGTAGTCGCGCGGGTAGGGCACCTCCTCGCCGCGGTAGGGGATGCCGAACCCCCCGCCGATGTTTATGTACCGGATATCGAGGCCCGTTGACTGTAGGCGCTCCACCAGCTCTTCCACCCGCGTGAGGCTCTCCCTGAAGGGCTCTACCTGCGTGATCTGCGAGCCTATGTGCTGGTGCACGCCCACCACCTCCAGGTTGGCGAGGGACGCCGCCCTGCCGTAGGCCTCCACGGCATCCTCTATGCCGATGCCGAATTTGGCCTCCCTGAGCCCGGTGGCGATGTAGGGATGGGTCTCGGGATCCACGTCGGGGTTGACGCGCAGGGCCACCGAGGCCTTCCTGCCCAGTTCCCCCGCCACCCTGTTCAGGGCCTCCAGCTCCAGTTCCGATTCCACGTTGAACATCAGTATCCCGGAGCGCAGGGCGTACTCCATCTCCTCGCGCGTCTTGCCGATCCCCGCGTACACCACCCGTTCCGGCCTCATGCCCGCCTTGAGGGCGCGATAGAGCTCTCCTCCGGATACGATGTCCGCCCCCGCGCCTTCCTCCGCCAGGGTGGCCAGCACCGCCAGGTTGGAGTTGGCCTTCACGGAATAACAGATGAGGTGGGGAAGGGAGGAGAAGGCCTCGTCGAGGCGTCGGTAATGGTCCCTTAGGGTATTGCGGCTGTATACATACAACGGCGTGCCGACCTCCTCGGCGATGCGCCGCAGCGGCACCCCCTCGCAGTAGAGCTCCCCGTCCCTAAACCTGAAATCGTGCATTTCCTTCCCCCGAAGTGGGACCTCATTCCCCCACGAAGGTTATCACCAGGGAGCGCTCCCTGGGGACCTCGTCGAAATCTATGAACACCACCTGCTGCCAGGTGCCCAGCACGGGCACCCCCTCCTCGAAGGGCACGGTGAGGGAGGGCCCGAGCAGCCCCGCCCTCACGTGGGAATGGCCGTTGGAATCCACCCCCCTGCGGTTGTGATGGTAATCGCGGTCCGGGGGAGCGAGGAAATCGAACAGCTCCTGAAAATCCCGGCATACGCCGGGTTCATGTTCGAGGGTGGTGACCGCCCCCGTCGCTCCCGGCACGAAGATGTTCATGATGCCGCTGCGCAGACCGGTGGCGCGGAGCATCTTCCCGATCTCCTCCGTGATCTCGACGATATGAGCGTTGCCCTCCGTCTCGAACTCCAGCCTTCTGTGGACTACCGCCATGTTCCCTTCCTTTCCGCGTCCTCGCAGATACTATAGTAGCAGCAGCGGCGGCACCGCTCATATATCCATCTTACTCCAGCCCAGGCCCCATGCCCATGCCGTCGCCGCCGTGCCCCGCGCCCCGTCTCCGCGCCGGCTCTCGGGAGGGATGCCGCCCGTTGGCGCATGAGGGGCATCCGGCGCCCTTCGCATACCGGAGACGTCGCGGGCGGGGTCGCCCTTTTTCCGACTCGACCCGCCGCCGCGCGCCGTCATGTCCCCCGCTCCGGCCGTGAGCTATAATCTTGGCTGGAGGTCTGGGCGGTCTTCACGAGAGGTGATGGGTATGGAGCCTTTCAAGATATGCGAGGGTGTCTACCAGGTGGGGGGGCCGGAGCTCACCTCCCCCGATGACTGCTGCATCTATTTAGTGGACCTGGGATACCCCGTGCTCATCGACTCGGGGGCGGGCCGGTCCGTGCGCCGTTTGGCCGCCAACCTCGAGGCGCTGGGGTATGGCCCGGGAGACCTGAAACTGGTCGTCCTCACCCACTGCCATATCGACCACGTGGGGGGAGCCTCTTTTTTCTCCCAACGTCACGGCGTGCCCCTGGCCATCCACGAGCTGGACGCGCCGGCGGTGGAGGAGGGCGATGACCGCCGCACCGCCGCCAGTTGGTACGGGATCGACCTCGCGCCCCTCGCGGTGAAGCACAAGCTCTCGGGGGATGAAGGCGTCATCGCGGGAGGAGCCTCCGACCTGCGCTGGATCCACACCCCCGGACATACTCCGGGCTCCATCTCCCTCCTGGTGAACAACGGCCTCTACCGGGTGCTCTTCGGGCAGGACATCCACGGGCCCTTTTATGCTTCCTTCGGCTCCGACCTGGATGCCTGGGAGAGGTCCATGCGCAAGCTCCTGGCCCTGGAGGCGGACATCCTCTGCGAGGGACACTTCGGGATCTACCGCTCCGCCTCCGAGGTGCGTGACTATATCGAGGGGTATCTGCGCGATCACGGACGGCTCTGAGCGGCGGGAGCCGTGCCCCGGAGCCTTTCCCGCGCCCTCGAACATGTCCGCCTCCCTCTCGCCGCCTCGAGCCCAGGTCTGCATGGTCAGGCGGCAGAAAGAGACGTTTTGCGGATCATGCGGGTCCCGATACCCTACATGTTGGGGCTTGTGGCGGGAGGGACCATCCCTTAATATATCGAATAGATATATCGTAAAGATATATCGGATTGATATTTGTTTTCCGCCCCGCGCACGATTTTAGGGGCGGAAGAGGAGGTTGTAAAGTGCTGGAGCTGGCCATACTCGGAGCGCTGAAAGAAAAGCCCATGCACGGCTACGAGCTCAAGAAGAGGCTCTCCTATCTCCTCGGACACCTCTGGAAGATAAGCTACGGCTCGCTATACCCCGCCCTGAAGAGGCTGGAGGCCAAAAACGCGGTGGAGAAGGCGTACACGGTGAAGGAGAAGACCCGCAACCGCTACGTCTACCGCATCACGCCCGAGGGCGAGGAGACCTTCCAGAGGCTTCTCGTGGACACCCGCAAGAAGTCCGAGATAACCGACGGCGACAAGTTCAGCCTCCGCCTCGCCTTTTTCCAGTACATGGAACCCGAGCTGAGGCTGTGGCTGCTGGAGAGGCGGAGGAACTATCTGGAGGAGAGGCTGAAGGAGATGAGCGGCGCCGGCAAGGCGCGCGAGAGGGAGCCCGACAGCTACCGGCAGGGGCTTTACCGCCACCGCCAGGAGCAGCTGGAGAGCGATATCGTCTGGCTGGAGGAGCTCATCGCGCAGGAGAGGCTGCACATCCAGGAGATGAAGAAGGAGCGCGAGGCGACCCTGAAGGAAGAGAAGGGGGGTGGGAAGATCGTCATCGAGGAGGGCCCGCTGGAGAAAGCTACGCCTATACAGGCTTGATATTCACGACAGTACCGGCGATCACCGCTTTTGCGGGATGGATATAGGGGTTTTACGGGAGGTCCGCAGATGAAGAAGATACGGGTGGCCATAGTGGGCGTGGGCAACTGCGCCTCATCTCTGGTACAGGGTATCGAATATTACCGGGAGGCGCGGGAAGGCGACCTGATACCCGGCCTCATGCACGTCAAGGTGGGCGACTACCATATCCGCGACATCGAGGTGGTGTGCGGCTTCGACGTGGACGCGGACAAAGTCGGCAAGGATGTCTCAGAGGCCATCGTCAGCGGCAGGAACAACACCATAAAGATATGCGACGTGCCCCGTCTCGGCGCTCCCGTCTACCGGGGGCACACCCTGGACGGATTCGGCAGGTATTACCGCATGGTGGTGGAGGAGGATCCGAGCGAGCCGGTGAACGTGGCCGAGACTCTGGCCAGGCACGAAGTGGACGTGCTGGTGAACTACCTCCCGGTGGGAAGCGAGAAGGCCACCCACTTCTACGTGGAGGAAGCCCTCAAGGCGGGATGCGGGATCGTCAACTGCATCCCCGTATTCGTGGCCCGGGAGGAGATCTGGCAGGGCAAGTTCCGCAGGTACGGCCTGCCCATCGTGGGCGACGACATCAAGTCCCAGGTGGGGGCGACCATCGTGCACCGCGTGCTGGCGAAGCTCTTCAACGACCGCGGGGTCATCCTGGACCGCACCGCGCAGCTGAACATCGGCGGCAACATGGATTTCATGAACATGCTGGAGAGGGAGCGGCTGGAATCGAAGAAGATCTCCAAGACCGACGCCGTGGTCTCCCAGCTCAACCACAACATCGACAGGGAGAACGTGCATATCGGCCCCAGCGATTACGTGGCCTGGCTGGACGACCGCAAGTGGGCCTATATCCGCCTCGAGGGAAGGGAATTCGGGGACGTGCCCATGTCCCTCGAGTTCAAACTGGAGGTCTGGGACTCCCCCAACTCCGCCGGTATCGTCATCGACGCCATCCGTTGCTGCCGCCTGGCCATGGACCGCGGCATGAGCGGTGCCCTCATCGGCCCATCCGCCTACTTCATGAAATCCCCTCCCGTGCAGTACTCGGACGAGGAGGCGCGGCGCATGGTGGAGGACTTCATCGCCGGGAACCCCGCCGGGATGCTCACCACCGCGGATTTCGGGAACGGCAAGGATCTGGAGGTATCCGAGGAGCTTGCCCAGTCCCCTCCCGGCTCGCAGCGCGACTGACCGTCCGCGGCCGCGCCATCTCCGGGGGCTTGATTCGGGACGCGGTTGTGATATATTAATCTGCCGTACGGTATGCTTCGATCTGTTCAGGAGAACGGGAATTGCCGGAATCGACGCACATCCCCTCAGTGGTGAGCGAGCTGACGGAGATGCCCCTCACGGTCAAGTGCTACTCGGGCTTCAAGCTCAACGAGAGGCCCCTCAGCTTCTTCCTCCACGACCGTGAGTTCATGGTCATGGACATCGAGGGGAGCTGGTTCGAGGAGGAAGAGGCGGGCCGAGCGAGGTATGCCTGCTTCCGCGTAAGGGCCGACGACGGGGACCTCTACCTCCTCAGCTACGACGAGGGAGCCGATACCTGGTCGCTCCGTCGGGTCTGGAGGCTCGGCGCCGGGGTTTGAGGGTCTCAGTCCCTCAACCCGCGCCGGAGCGCGCGCGGATGAGGAAGGTGGCCATGGCCCTGGCCAGCATACGCCCCTCGCCATCGCTGACCGTGCACTCACCCACCGCCACCGACCTGCCCCGCTGGATGATCCTGCCCTCCGCCGCCAGTTCCCCGCCGCGCGAGGGGGCAAGATAGTTTATCTTCATCTCCACCGTGGCGATGTTTTCCCTGTCGTGGTCCACCAGGGTGGCCAGGGCGGCGGCGACGGCCGCGTCGGCGATGGAGGCGAACACCCCGCCGTGGACCACCCCGCCCGCGTTGAAGAACCTCTCGTCCACCCGCAGCGTGAACAGCGCCCTGCCCTCCTCCAACTCCCGCAGTTCCATGCCCAGAAGGCCGTAGAAGGTGCCGGGATCGGAGCGCGAGCGCCGGATCTCGCGGTACCTGGCTGCGATGTCCTCCATGATCAGGCCCCCTCAGGCGGGATGCTCCCTGAACCACTCCACCACCCTGCGCAGGCCCTCCTCCAGGGACACCCGCGGCTCCCAGCCCAGGATCTCGCGTGCCCTGTCGAGCCGCGGCCTGCGCCTCTGGGGGTCGTCCTCGGGGAGGGGATTGAAGGTGATCTCCGAGGAGGAGCCGGTGAGTCGTCTTACGCGTTCCGCCAACTCGAGGATGGTCATCTCTCTGTCGTTGCCCAGGTTGATCACCTCTCCCACCGCGGCGTCGGTGAAGAGGGCCCGGAGTATGCCCTCGACCAGGTCGTCAACATAGCAGAAGCTGCGCGTCTGGGTCCCGTCGCCGTACACGGTGAGGGGCTCTCCGGCCACCGCCTGGAGGATGAAGTTGGGGACCACCCTGCCGTCCTCCCGTCGCATGCGCGGCCCGAAGGTGTTGAAGATGCGGAGGATCACCGTCTCCAGGCCGTACAGCCTGCGGTAGGTGGCGGTGATGGCCTCGGCGAAGCGCTTGGACTCGTCGTAGCACGCGCGCGGTCCCACCGGGTTCACGTTGCCCAGGTATTCCTCGCCCTGCGGCGTCTCCAGGGGGTCTCCGTAGACCTCGGAGGTGGAGGCGAGGAGGAAGCGCGCGCCGTTCTTGCGCGCCAGCTCCAAGGCCTGATAGGTGCCGAGGGAGTTCACCAGCATGGTCTCCACCGAGAGGCGCCCGTAATCCACCGGGCTCGCCGGGCTGGCGAGGTGCGCCACGCGCTCAACGGCGAGGTTGATGGGGGAGGTGGCATCGGCGAGGATAAAGCGGAAACGCGGGTGTCCCTGCAGGGTTTCAAGGTTGCGCGGGTCACCCGTGCTCAGGTTGTCCAGGCACATCACCTCGTGCCCCTCATCCACCAGCCGCTCGCAGAGATGGGACCCTATGAAGCCCGCGCCTCCCGTCACCAGTATCCTCAAGACCCTTCGACCTCCTTCCCGCCTTCGCGTATGACCGGTTGAGAAAGCCGCGGCAGGAGCGCGGCACGGCCCGCAGGCGTACTCTCTCCTCTCCGTCTTTTCGTCTCCGAAGTCCCGCTCCTGAACCCCCGGACCGTGTCCCTCGGGTCACGGCCATGCCCCGGCAGGCGCATCCGCCTTACCCCGCATCCCCCACCGGCATCGTACGCCGGTCCGTGCGCCGGCATATTACCTGTTTCTTCCATAGCATCCATCTTTCTCGGGTTCCTTCAGGCCGAGAGGGGGGCGATGGTCCCCTTTTCCCGGCCTCCTCCACCCGCTTCTCCCAGGAGGATGCGCACTCCCCCCGCCGCCAGACGGGAGAAAAACGCGGGGTGGTCCAGCGCCTGCTCGGGGAAGAGCGTGCCCGCCCAGTCCGGGCCCGCGATCCACTCCTCGAGGGCGGCGGCCGCCATGGCGGCGGTGAGGCCGTAATAGTCCCCCGCCACCGCCAGCACCCTGGTCCGGGGCGCCCCCTCGGACATCCCCTCCGCCCTGGCGATAACCGCGGACAGGGGCCCGCCCCTGCGCCGCCCGGCGAGGGCCGAGGCCGCGTTGCGGAGGATCTCCCGCTTCAGCCACGCCTCTTCCGCTCCGTCGCACAGCCAGGCCAGGGCATGCATGAAGAGGTCCGTGCCCGCCTCTCCGAACCCGGCCCGGAAATCGACCTCCCTGACGCCGGGAAGGGCCGCGGGCAGCGAAAAGGGTTCGGGGTGCGCGAGGTGGGAGACCTGCCGCCATCCCAGGGGAGGAGGGAAATGCTCCGCCCTGGGCCATCCCCCGCAGCGCTCCCCGCTACCACGCCCCGCCCTCCACACAGGAGCCTTTCCCCCGCACGCGTGCAGGAGATGCGCCATGGTGGCGGCGCCGAGGTCGGGTGAGAGCAGCAGGCACCAGGCGATGGACACGGCACGGACCTCATCCATGAAGGCCGCCGCGCGGCATGCGAGCAGGTTCGATATCCCCGGCGTCAATCCCGCCCCGCACAGTATCCTCACGCCCTTCTTCCCGGCCTCCGGGCCGAGCCGCCGCAGCGCGAGCGTCGCCTCCGGCTCGTCGCACAGGGTGATATAGTCGCGCCCCGCCATGAGCGCGGTCCTGGCTATGCGCTCTTCGTGGAGATGGGAGGGGCCGGTACAGCCCATGACCACGTCTGCCTCGCGGACCCTCTCCATCAGGCAATCCTCGTCCCCTACATCCAGGAAGCGTGGGCTGGAGGGAGATCCGGAGAGGTCGGAGGCCACCCTGCAGAGCGCCTCCGCGTCCCGGTCCGCGAGATAGAGGCGCGACACTCCGCGCAGCCTCGCTACGCGCGCGGCGACCTCGCGCCCCGCCCTGCCCGCCGCCCCCAGGATGAGGACCTTCATCCCGTCCCCCGGAAAAGGTCCTCGGGTCCGGCGGGCCGCCAGGATAGACCGCGGGCGGGATCTCCCGCACGTGCGGCAGCCCCCACCTCCCTCATGGCCAGGTAGAAGGCCAGGAGAGCTAGGGCGGCTAGGGCGGCCGCCGCGGCCAGGCGCAATCGCGACAGAGACATGCCCCGATTATATATCACGCCTTATGCGTCCCGGGCGGGAGCGCGTCCGGTTTCCCTGCGGCGGCTCACCGCGAGAGCAGGTCTTCCTCGACCTCCAGGCCGAGCTGCTTCACCGCCAGGCTGAAGTCGTGGGGGCTGGTGGACGCCGATACCGCCACCTTGTACTCGACGAGCCCGTACCGGTAGAGGTCCACCAGCGACTGGTCGAAGGTCTGCATGCCGTAGAACTCACCCTCGGCGATGATCTCGCGCATCACCGTGGTGGGTTCCTCGTTGATGAGCGCCTCCGCCATGCGGCCCGTCATCACCAGCACCTCCACGGCCGGAACCCTTCCGCTGTGGTCCTTGAGGGGCAGGAGGCGCTGGGAGACGACCCCTCTGAGCACGCTGGCGAGGGTGAGCCTGATCTGCTTCTGCTGCTGGGGCGGGAAGAAGTCGATGATGCGGTTGACGGTCTCGGTGGTGTCGATGGTGTGGAAGGTGGAGAGCACCAGATGGCCGGTCATGGCCACGCTCATGGCCGCCGTCACCGTCTCCGGGTCCCTCATCTCCCCGATGAGGATGACGTCGGGGTCCTGGCGGGTGATGTACTTCAGGGCATCGGCGTAGCTCTCGGTATCGGTGCCGATCTCCCTTTGGTGGATGATGCTCTTCTTGTCCACGTGCAGGACCTCGATGGGGTCCTCGATGGTGATGATGTTCACCTGGTCGTTGGTGTTGATGTAATCGATTATCGCCGCCAAGGTGGTGGTCTTGCCCGCTCCCGCCGGTCCCGTGACCAGGATCAGGCCGCGCCGCTCCATGGCCAGGCGCCGCAGCACCGGCGGCAGGCCGAGCTCCTCGAAGGAGGGCACGGAGGTGGTGAGCACCCTGCGGATGGCGATGCCCACCGTTCCCCTCTGCTTGAAGATGTTGGCGCGGAACCTGCCCAGGCCGGCGATGCTGTAAGCGAAATCGACCTCGTTGCGCTCCGCGAACTTCTTGGCCTGCTTCTCGTTCATGAGGGCGTAGGCCGCCTCCACGGTGTCGGTGGGGGAAAGGCGCGGGAAGTCCGGTTTCACCAGGCGCCCGTCGATGCGGAAATACGGCGGCCCTCCGGCCTTGATGTGCAGGTCGGAAGCCTGCTTCTCGACCATGTATTGTAGAAGACTCTGGATGTCCATCCTTCCCCCTAACGCCGGGCCGTCAAGCGTCGTCCTTCAGGATAAATATAACACAGAGCGGGGAAGGGGATGCCTCCATCGCGCCTCTCCCCCGGGACCGGCGGCCGGGCGGTAAAGCGGTCGGGCCCGCCGCCCCTTCACAGCTTCCAGAAGGGGGAGAGCTCCCGGCGCGTGGCCTCTATGACCTCCATGCCCCTGGTGGAGGGCTCGGGAAGGGTCCTGCCCCCGAGGTCCTCCTCCACCCTGATATCCTCTCCCGCCATCACCGCTATGGTGTCGGCGATGGAGACCGCTATCCCGTCCAGGTTGTATCCCCCCTCCAGGGCCGCGAGCATCCTGCCCCCGCAGTGCCTCTCGGCCAGGTCCTTGAGGCGCCCGGTCATCTCGGCGTAGGAGCTGCCGCGCAGGAGCATGGAGCAAAGGAGGTCGCTGAAGTGCCCGTCATACCCGGCGGAGACGAGCACCAGCTCCGGCCGGAACTGCTCGGCGATAGGGAGTATCACCCGGTCGAAGGCCGCGAGATAGACCTCCTCCCCGCTGCGCGCCGGGAGGGGGAAATTGACGGTATATCCCTTGCCCTTGCCCGCCCCCGTCTCCCCCGACGAGCCGCTCCCAGGGTAATGGGGATACTGGTGCAGGGAGACATAGAGGACCTGGTCGTCCTGGTAGAAGATGTCCTGGATGCCGTTGCCGTGATGGGCGTCCCAGTCCAGGATGAACACGCGCGAGACGCCGAGCCTCTGCAGGGCGAACCTCGCCGCCACCGCGTTGTTGTTGAAGAGACAGAAGCCCATGGCGCGCCCCGCCGTGGCGTGGTGGCCGGGGGGGCGCACGAGGCAGAAGGCGTTGGCGATCTCCCCCGAGAAGATCCTCTCCAGGCCGTCCAGCAGGGCTCCGGCGGAGCGCAGCGCCGCCGCGTAGGAGCGCGGGCTCACGTGGGTATCCGCGTCCAGCCATCCACCTCCCGACTCCGCCGTCTTCCTCACCATCTCGATGTAGCCCACGGGATGGACGAGGTTTATCTCCTCCACCGTGGCGTCGCGGGGAGACAGCATGCGCACCCTGTCCGCGAGACCGCTCTCGCGCAGCATGTCCATGGCGGCCTCGAGGCGCTCCGCGCGCTCGGGATGGCCGAAGCCCGTGTCGTGCTCGAGGTAGATGGGATCGTAGAAGACGGCGGTGGAACCCATTGCTCAAACCCCCTGGAAAGATCCGCGCCGGACGGGCCTACGGCGCCATCCGCGAGGCGCCGCGCGCTTCCGGCAACAGCCTAGATTATCCGTACCGCGCCGCAGAAATCGCTGCGCCTGCCCAGGTCCGCTATGCGTACCACGTCCCCGGTACGGGGGGCGTGGATGTACTGGCCGTTCCCGATATACATGCCCACGTGCCCGTAGCCGTGGAAGAACACCAGGTCGCCGGGCTGGAGGTCGGAATAGGAGACCGGGACACCGCACCGCGCCTGCATATACGAGCTGTGGGGCAGGCTGATGCCCACTTGGGCGTAGCAGTACATCACCAGCCCGGAGCAGTCGAACACATCGGGACCCGATCCCGCGTACCGGTAGGGCTTTCCCAGCTGCTGGTAGGCTACCTGCACCACCCGCGGAGCATAGGGAGGAGGGGGCGGTGGAGGGGGGATGGGTCGGGAGACCGTCTGGCGGGGTGTGCTGACCGCGGCGCGGTTGGCCTCCTCCTGGGCGATGAGCCGGTTTACCTCCGCCTCCACCCCGGACATCAGCTCTCTCCTGCGCTGCAGCTCGGATTCGATCCTGCTCTTCTGCGCCTGCAGCTGCGCCACCGCCGCGTCCAGCTCCGCCCGCTGCGCCTCCAGCTCGGCGCGCGCCGCCTCCACCTGCCCGCGGGCGCTGAGCACGGAGGCGATGATCTCCACGTCCCCTCCGCCGATGCGCCGCGCGCGGTCGAGGTTGGTGTAGAGGTCGTCCATCGTCCTGCACTCGGTGATCACCTCGAGGATGTCGGCATTCCCCGATTTATAGATCTCGCGCATGCGCTGGCCGAGGATGTCCTTGCGGTTCTCGAGCTCGGCGGTGAGGGCGGCTATCTCCCTCTCCTTCTGGGCGATCCTTGCCTGCGTCTGCCCCACACGCAGGTTTGTGAGGTTATACTGCTCGGTGACCGACTCGAGCTGGGCATCGATGCTCTGCACCTCGTTCTTGATCCGCTCCAGCTCGCTCTTCTTGTCCTGTACCGGATCGGCGGTGGATGCCCCTCCGCCCACCGCCAGCAGCATCGCCGCCGCCAGCAGGAGGCTGAGCATTATCGCCGTCGCCTGCCTGCGCATCGCGCTCCTCCCGTTCTCTACCGCCCGCCGCGGAGCGGCGAGGGGCTTTTTCCTCCTCGCACGGGGATGCTCTCTCATCCCCTAAAGGATAATTCAGGGTAAATGATAGCATACCCTCCCTCACCGGCCCAAAAGGCACGGGCTCCCGGAGAGGCCGGAAGCGCGTATGACGCAGGCCGTACGGGCCGGTCAGGGCCCGAACGCATGCCTCCCGCGAGGCGGATGCCTCGAGCGGGCCGGCCTTGAGCGGTCCTTCCGCGAAGCCCGCAAAGCCCTCCCTTCGGGCGGCCGCGACGGGGGCTGAGACTGGGGCGCTCCATATGCGCCGGGGCCCGCCGCAGCGGGCCCCTTGACCGCCTTACGTCTCCAGGAAGACTCCCGTCAGCCCACGGTGGAGGCGACCTGTCCCATGGCGCCGGAGAGCCTGATCTCCTCCGCTTCCTCCTCGCTCTTTCCGAGCACTTCCCTCAACAGCCAGTCGTTGTGCTCGCCCAGGGCAGGCGCGTGGGGGTACGACTTGACCGGGTGGTTGCGGGTCTTGATGGGGATGGGATAGATCTTCAACTTCTCCATCTGACCCGTCTCGGGGCTCAGCTGCTCCAGCTCCACGATCATGCCCCGGGCCGCGGTATGGGGATGTGAGATGGCCTCGGAAACCTCCTTGGCGGGCGCCACCGGGGTGCCGTGGGACTGCAGGATCTCCACCACCTCATCGCGGGTGTGTTGCGTAGTCCACGACTCGATGATGCGCTTCAGCTCCTCGTGGTTTGCCAGGCGTGCCAGGGGATTGTTGAACCTCTCGTCCTCCGCCAGCTCCGGCCTTCCCATGGCCCTGCAGAGGGCCCCGAAGGTGCTCTCGTTGGCCGCGCAGATGACCACGTCCTTGTCCCTGGTGGCGAAGGAGTCGAAGGGCGCGAGGTGCGGATAGCGGTTGCCGGTGCGCACGGTGTCCTTGCCCAGGATGGAATATTCCAGGAACTTAGCCTCCAGGAAGGTGAGGAGGGTATCGTACATGGCCAGGTCTATGTACTCTCCCATGCCCGTCTTCTCCCTCGCGTACAGGGAGCCGAGGATGGCGATGGTGCCGGCCATGGCGGTGCCGATATCGCCCACCAGGACCCCAACCCGCGTGGGGTGCTCCTCGCCGGTGGTGGCCATGATCCCCGTCATGGCCTGGATGATGCCGTCGTAGGCGGGATAGTGGGCAAGCGGCCCCGTCTGCCCGTATCCCGACATCTCGCACATCACCAGGCGCGGGTTGATCTTCGAGAGCACGTCGTAGCCCACGCCCATCCTGTCCATGGTGCCCCCGGAGAAGTTGGAGACCAAGACGTCCGATACCGCGACCAGCTCCTTGAACAGCTCCAGGCCCCGCGGGTTCTTGAGGTCCATGGTCACGCTCTTCTTGCCGTGGTTCATCTGCACGAAGGTGCCGGAGATGCCCTTGAAATATGGCGGATAGAGCCGGGCCATATCTCCCAGACCGGGCCTTTCCAGGTGAATGACCTCCGCCCCCATCTCGCAAAGATAGAAGCCGCAGAAGGGACCGGCCACGGTGGTGGTGAAGTCGATCACTCTGATTCCGTCCAGCATTCCCTGCATCGATGGTACCTCCCGTGATCTCCCAACCCCTCCCGTGCCTATGATATTGTTTTCCGACTTTATGTCAATATTGATACGCCTTGGCCCGCAGCCATGGATGACCTAGGGCATATGTGTCTTGAGTAAAAGGTTTTCGGCACGGATAGCCGCTGCGGTATATCGACATCCCGTCAGGTCAAAGCATGGCGGGGCCTGCGGCAAGCCGCGACGGCCGGGACAGCGGCACGGGCTTTCCTCCGGAAAGGACGACCGGGGAACCCGCCTTTCCGTATCCGTCGGAGCACCGATGCCGTTCGGGTGCCGCCAGGCGGCGGAGTGGGACGGGGAAGGTAGGGGGCCGGGCTTCGGCTGCCTCACCGGGCGGTGAAGACCAGCGTGGCCTCGTTGCCCTCGCGGTTGAAGCGCAGCTCGTCGGCGTAATGGCGCACGATGAGCAGGCCGCGGCCGCGCTCCGAGAGCAGGTCTTCCTTCTCCGCCGCCGCCTGCAGTCGGCGCTGGAAGTCGAACCCCTCTCCCTCGTCGCGCACGCGGATGGTGGCGCGCCGCGGCTCCGCCTTCACGGTGATATAGACCTTCTTCGAGACATCGCAGCGGTTGCCATGCTCCATGGCGTTGTGCAGCAGCTCCTCCAGGCAGAGGCGGAGGGTGACGGGGTCCTTCAGGCCCTCGAATCCCTGCAGGGTCTCCAGGACGCTGTTGATCACGTAGCGTATCTGGCGCACGTCCGTGCTCACGGTCATGGTGAGGTCGTAGAGGTCCTCCAGCTCCATGACCATCACCGCGATGTCGTCGGGCTGGGAGGCGTCGCCGGTGAAGAGCATGATCTCGTCGGCCAAAGTATCCAGAAAGCCCTCTATGTCCTCGCCGGTGTGGGCCTCCACCAGCTCCACCAGGCGCTTCTTTCCCAGCACCTCGCCCCTGGAGTTGAGGGCCCCGGTGAGGCCGTCGGTGTAGAGGAGGACGCGGTCGCCCTTCTCCAGCTTCACCCTCTTCTCCTGGTACTCGCCGTCGGCCATGAGCCCCACGGGGAACCCCTCTCCCTCGAGGTACTCCATCCCCCTCCCCCCCGCTCGCAGGAGCAGGGGCGGCTCATGTCCGGCCCGGCAGTAGGTGAGGGTGCCGTCGGTGTTGTCGTAGAAGGCATAGAAGAGGGTGGCGAAACCGTACTGCGATTCGTTGAAGAAGCGGCGGAAGGCCGCGTTGGCCTCGTCGAGGATGGCGCGCGGCGAGGCCTGCCTGCGCCCGATCTCGTAGAGGGTGGTGGTGAGCACGGACATGATCAGGGCCGCGGGCATGCCCTTGTTGGCGACGTCCCCGATCATGAGCCCGAACTTCTGGGGGCAGAACTCCGTGCGCAGGTTCTGACACCGTTCCTGTACCTCGCTGGAGCAATAGAAACAGAACCGGGAATCGCGGTCCAGGGGGATGACGCTGTAGAAGTCGCCGCCCACGGCCGAGGCGGGCATGAGTCTGGATACCATGCGTACGGATGCGCAAGGGACGTGGGTGGAGAGGATGGAGCGCTGGATGCGGCTGGCCATGCGCAGCTCCCTGCCGATGCGTTCGTGGTCCCTGCGCAGCGCCTCGTAGAGGCGGGCGTTGTCGATGGCTACCGCCGCCATGTCCGCGAAGGAGGCGAGGTGCTCGAGGTCCCGGCGGTCGAAACGGCGTTGCCGTCCGGCGGTGGCCACGTTGAGCACGCCGATTATCCTTCCCTCCACCGTCAGAGGAACGGCGAGGGCGCTCTTGATGCTGGGGTCGGTGCCTCTGAACCGGCGGTCGGCGACCACGTCCTGCAGGACCAGAGGTTCTCCGTGTTCGGCGACCCATCCGGCTATGCCCTCCCCCACCCGCACCCTGAAGGAACGCGAGGAGTCCAGGCCCCGCGAGGCCCTCACCACCAGCTCCCCCTTTTCCTCGTCCACGAGCATGATGCTGCCGCGCTCGGCGCCCAGCAGCTCCATGGCCTGCTCCACCACGCGCTCCAGGCGGGTGGAGAGTTCCATGGAGGAGCTGATCAGCCTGCCGACGCGGTAAAACCCTCCGTCCGCATCCGGGAAAGCGATCCCGCCGCTCCCCTCCTTACCGGCGTTGTATTCCAACATCTGCCATATCACCTGAAGCTGCCCACGGCCTCCTCTTCGTTCTCGTACATCTCGATGATCTTGGTGAAGCGCACCACGTCCAGGAGCTCCCGGATGGGCTCCGCCGCCCTGAGTATCTTCAACGCCCCCTTGTTCTGGCTGCATCTCTTGTAGGCGTCGGCGATGATGCTCAGGCCGGCGGTGTTGATGTAGGAGAGCCCTTCGATGTCCAGGATGAGGTTGTAGCAGCCGTCCAGGAACACCTCCTCCAGTACCTCGCCGAACCGCTCCACCGTTTCGGAATCGATCACTCCCGAGACCCGCACCACCGCGATCTCTCCCAGATCGCCGGCCTTGGAAACCGCTATCTCCATAAGCACGCCTCCTCTCCGCTGCCTTACCGGGACGACAATGAAGATATCGGCATGTCACCCTTGCGGTTTGAATGGGGCCGCGACCCGCCCGGGCGGGGAAGGGCACCGGCCATCCCAACCCCGTCTCCCCGCCCCGCGAAAAAACCCCCTTCAACTATATATCGTGTTGATGTTAAAGAATTTTTACTATATATTGTACTAAACGGCGAGAGGAAGGTGAGATGAAACAGGGCTCCGTCCTTTATCCCTTTTCCGCCATCGTGGGGCAGGAGAAGATGAAACGCGCCCTGCTCATCAACGCCATAGAGCCCCGCGTCGGCGGCCTGCTGATAAAGGGGGAGCGGGGCACGGGCAAATCCACCGCCGCACGCGCCCTGGCGGAGCTCCTGCCCGATATCGAGGTGGTGGCCGACTGCCCCTTCTCCTGCGACCCCCACGACGAGGACGGGATGTGCTCGGAGTGTCAAGAGCGCTGGCGACGGGGCGAACCCCTGGCGGTGGCCACCCGGCCCACGCGCTTCGTCACCCTCCCCCTCAACGCCAGCGAGGACCGCGTGGTGGGCACCCTGGACCTGGAGCGCGCCGTGCGCGAAGGGGTGAAGGATTTCGAGCCCGGCGTGCTGGCGGATGCCAACCGCTCCATCCTCTACGTGGACGAGGTGAACCTCCTGGACGACCACATCGTGGACGTGCTGCTGGACGCCGCGGCCATGGGGGTGAACGTCGTGGAACGGGAAGGGGTGTCCTTCTCGCACCCCTCGCGATTCATCATCATCGGGACCATGAACCCCGAGGAAGGAGAACTGCGTCCGCAGCTCGAGGACCGTTTCGGGCTGTGCGTGGAGGTGAGCGGAGAGAGCGACCCGCGGGACCGCGTCGAGGTCATGCGGCGGCGGCGGCTCTTCCTGGAAGACCCCCGCCTCCTGCGCGCCGCCTTCCAGGCTGACCAGGAGGAGCTGCGCCGCCGCGTGGCCGGGGCCCGCGAGACCCTGCGCCACGTGGAGATGCCGGAGGAGATGATGGAGCTGGTGGCGCGCATAGCGGTGGAGATGGGGGTCTGCGGTCACCGCGCCGACATCGCCATATGCCAGGCGGCGAGGGCCCTGGCGGCCCTGGAGGGATGCGTGGAGGTGGGTTCCGGCCACGTACGGGAGGCCGCGGAGATGGCGCTGCTGCACCGCCTGAGGAAGACTCCTTTCGACGAGGCCATCAAGGACATGGAGCGCTTGGACCGCATCATCGCGCGCAAGGGCAGGCCCGCGGCCCTCTCCCTGCAGGACAACCTCCCCTCCCCGACGGCGCCGGAGATCCCAGAGGGCACGAGGGGCGGGGACGGGGAGTGCGCGCCCCCGTCCGCCGGCGCGGATAGGTGCGCGGAAGCCTCTGTCGCCGCGGTGGAGGTGCCCGCCCTGCAGGGGATATCGGCCCGGGCCGCGCGTCCCGCGACCGGAAAGCGCTCAAGCGCGGTCACCGACTCCGGCAACGGAAGGCGCATCGGACACCGCATGCCCCGAGCGGACGAGGACGGGAGCGCCTCCGGCCTGGCCCTGGACGCCACCCTGCGGGCCGCGGCGGGAAGGTCGGCGGCCAACGAGCAGCCCTTCGCCGTGCGCCGCGAGGACTTCCGCTATGCGGTGAGGAAGCGCAAGGTCGGCAACCTGGTGCTCTTCGTGGTGGACGCCAGCGCCAGCATGGGCTGCAACGAGCGCATCGAGGCCACCAAAGAGGCGGTGAGCCTGATGCTCACCGACGCCTACCGCAACCGGGATCGCGTGGGGCTCATCTCCTTCCGGGACCAGGGAGCGCAGCTCGTGCTCAGTCCCACCTCCAGCGTGCAGCTCGCCAACCTGCGGGTGAGGGAGCTCGCCACCGGCGGCGCGACCCCCCTCAACCACGGCCTGGCCATGGCGCTGCAGGTGGCCAAAAGGGAGTCGAGGCGCGAGCCGGACATCATGCCCCTGCTGGTGTTCATCACCGACGGCCAGGGCAACGTGGGATACCTATCCGACAACCCGGTCCGTGAGAGCCTCGAGCTCGCCGCGAGGATCCGCGAGGAGGGCTTTCCGTGCGTGGTGTTCGACACCTCCGTCCTGCCCTCCCAGTCGCGTGACGGCAGACCCTTGATGTCTCACGCCCGCCGCATCGCCGAGGCCATGGGGGCCGAATATCACCGCCTCGCACACCCCCAACCCCGGGAGATGGTGGACCGCCTGAAGAGATTCCTCTGAACCCGCGCCCGTGCCGCGCCGCGGAGATCCGGCGCTCCTTCTGCCCGGAACGCTGTTCGCGGTCGGTGGCGTCCGCGTGCCCGGCCTGCGTATCGCGGCGGCAACTCCTCTGTGCCGCGCCGCGGAGATCCGGCGCTCCTTCTGCCCGGAACGCTGTTCGCGGTCGGTGGCGTCCGCGTGCCCGGCCTGCGTATCGCGGCGGCAACTCCTCTTTATATCCGCGATTTCCTGCCGATAAAGATGGAGTGAGGACCTGAGGAAGAGCATGGGAGTCGAGAAAGGGCAGATGAGCGGATCCGGGGCGAGTCCGGGACGAAAGCCGTCGGGTTATCTCCTGCCCGCCTTGGTGGCCATCAACGCCATCCTGGCGGGTGGGCTGGTGGCGGTCTGCTCCACCGCTTCCCCTCCCCTGCGTTACATAGCCGCGGGCGTGCTCTGCGCCTGCATCGTAGCCCTGTCCTCCTACCTGAGTTACGAGTGGCACCATTACCGCGAGCAGAACAAGGGATATATAGACGAGATCACCGACCTCAACCTGCGCTTCGGAATCCTGGCGGACGCGGTGAGCGCGGTCAGCTCCACCCTTGACCTGGAGGAGCTGGTCGCCAACATCCTGGGGGTCATGCTCACCCTCACCGGCTCCTCCATCGGGGTGGTACTGGTCCCCGACGAGAGCGGCGCTTACCTGCAGGTGCTCTCCCACCGCGGCTTCCAGGAAAAAGCGGTACGCGGCCTCAAGATACCGGTAGGTAAGGGAGCGGTTGGCAAGGCCTTCCAGGACGGGCAGACGCTCGTCCGCAAGAACCTGCCCGAGGACCCCAGAGCTTCCGATACCTACCTGGACGGACGCAGCCCCAGGTCCCAGATGATCATGCCCCTCAAGGCCAAGGGCCAGACGGTGGGCATCGCGGTCACCGCCTCCTGCGAGGAGCACGACTACACCCCGGACGAGGTGTCGCTGCTCTCCAGCCTCTGTCACGAGCTGGCGGTGGCCATGATCAACGTCGACCTCTACCAGCAGAGCCAGAAGACGCTGCAGTGGCTGAATGACACCCAGGAGTACACGGAGCATTTCATCCAGGAGATGCTGGCGGCGGTGGTGGTTGTCAACGACGACGGGGACGTCATCTATTTCAACCGCGAGGCGGCCGGCCTCCTGGGCGTCGAGCCCAAGGAGGTCATCGGCGTGAATTACACCGACTTCTCCGAGGCGCGGGAGAAGTTCAAGCCCCTCTCCTTCCTGCAGCCCATACTCCGCCTCTGCCTGGAGGAAGACCGCGTCTTCCGCCGCCACGAGCTGGCGATAGAGGGGCCGGGGGAGAGGAGGATGACCATAAGCTTCAACGCCTTTCCCCTGCACCGCGCCAGGGGAGAGCGCATGGGTGCGGCGGTGGTCTTCATGGACATCTCCTCCCTCAAGGAGATGGAGGCGCGCCTGCGCCAGCAGGACCACCTCTCCATCCTGGGACAGATGGCGGCCAAGATCGCCCACGAGGTGAAGAACCCGCTTTTCGCCATCATCGGGCTGGCCGAGGAGCTGGAGGAGGAGGAAGAGGACCCGGGACGCAGGCAGCTCCTCGCCACCATCAAGCGCGAGGCCACCCTTAGCAACCAGTGGATCTCGGGCATGCTCACCTTCAGCAGGTCCCCCTTCCCGGTGACGGAGGAGGCGGCGGTTTCCCTGCAGGCGGCCCTTCCCGAGCTCCTGGACGATTTCGCCCGCTCCCACCAGGGCGGGAACGTAAAGATCGTGAGGGATCTCGGAGAGGACCTGCCCCCCGTGATGCTCAGCCGCGACAACATGCGGCACATCATCTTCAATCTCCTGGAGAACGCCGTGCACGCCATGCCATCCGGAGGCATGATCACCGTGAGGGCCCACGACACCGGGAACGGCTTCCTGGAGATGCGCGTGGAGGACACCGGCTCGGGCATCGGCCCCGAGGTGCTGCCCTCCATCTTCGAGCCTTTCTTCACCACCAAGGAAGGAGGCACGGGGCTGGGCCTCTCCATCGTGCAGAAGATCCTCCTGGACATGGGGGGCGACATAGAAGTACGCTCTCAAGAGGGCATCGGCACGACATTCATCCTCAAGCTGCCGACCAGAGGAGTAAGCCGTGAACAAGTCTCCTGAAGCCAAGCTGCTCATAGTCGACGACAACGAGGGAGTGCGTCACCTGGTGGCGCGCTGGCTGGAACGCGCCGGTTTCGAGGTGCGGGAGGCGGGAGACGGGGAGGAAGCGGTGGAGATGATACGCCGGGATACTCCCGACATCGTCCTGGCCGATATCCGCATGCCCAAGCTGGACGGTATCGAGCTGGCCCGCATCGTGAAGTCCGAACACCCCGGGGTGAAGATCATCCTCATGACCGCCTATTCCTCCCCTCAGACCATCGCCCAGGCACGGCGGGAGGGAGTGGACGATTACCTGGAGAAGCCTTTCACCAAGGACCAGGTGGAGAGGATAGCCAGGGAGGCCCTGGCGGCCAGCCGGGAGGGTTAGGCCGGCCCATCCATCCCGCTCGGGCGCCGGCGCTCAAAAGGGCAGGGAGATGCTCCTCCGGGACTCGAACACCGTGACCTCCCGGTATCCCGCCCTTTCCAGCAGGCTCAACGCCTGGTCGAAGCGGTATCCCACCTCGCGGGGATGGTGGGCGTCGGAGCCCAGGGTAACCCTGATCTCCCGCTCCCGGCATAGGCGAAGGAAACCCTCCCCGGGATAGATCTCGCCCACCGGTTTGCGCAGCCCCGCCGTGTTCACCTCCAGCGCCACCCCCGCCGCCGCCACGCGGTCCAGGCACATCTCGTAGAGCCGGGTCACGTCCTCCCGGGGACGGAATCCGAACTTCTTGATGAGGTCGGGATGGGCTAGGAGGTCGAAGAGCCCGCTCTCCGCGGCCTCGCCCAGGAGCTCGAAATAGCGCTCCCAGAGTGCGTAGAGGTCGCGCCCCTCGTACCCCGAGATGTTGCGGGGGTCGTCGAAGCACCAGCCGTCGATGAAGTGCACCGCTCCCATGACATAATCGAAGGGGTATGTGGAGAGGTACCTCCCGACGCGGTCTGCGGTCTCGGGAAGATAGTCCACCTCTATCCCCAGCCTCACCTCCAGCTCCGGGAAGGCTTCCCGCAGCGCGAGCACCTCCCCCACGTACCCCGGCAGCTCCTCCAGGCCCATGGTCAGGGTGGCGTCCCTGGCGAGCAGGAGGGGAAAGTGGTCGGAAAAGCCTATGCCCGCGAGGCCCATCTCCCGCGCCGCGCCGGCGTAGTCCTCCAGCCGGCCCTCGGCATGGCCGCACCGGCTGGTGTGCAGGTGGCAATCCATGAGTTTAATCATCTTCCCATGGAGGATAGCAAATAACGGCCGCCGGAAGTAAGATATAGGGGCTGTCATGTGCGATATGCTGCGCGATGCGGATACGGACATACTTGAGCGGCCGACCCGTTGTCGGTTATAAATTAGGTGCTCGAAGCGGACCACTATAAGAGGATTCCAGGAAAGGAGGAAGGGCGATGGGTAAGGAGCGAAAGCTGAAGAAGGCCCAGAAGGCGTTGGACAAGGCCGAGAAGAGCAAGGCCAAGCTGGAGAAGAAGCTGGGCAAGCTCGAGAAGGCGGGGGCAAAGGCCCAGAAAAAGGTGGAAAAGCTCGAGAAGAAACTGGAAAAGTAAGGCGTCCGCCAGGACGCGGACTCCCCCGGCTCCCCATGCGGGCACGCCGAAAAGCCCGCGGGGAACCGGGGGATGACCGGAACTCTTCATGTTCTCCGAGGCGGCATCCGTCCCGGAGCCGGACAGGTGCTGCTCATCAAGCCTGTTTGTATTCGCTCATCCCGGCCGCCGGAGCCACGGCGTAGCGGTGGCGGTTTCGCGTGAGCCTGGATCTACGGACCAAAACCATCGACCGCGCCGTCCCTGGTGGGGGGCACATCCCTCGTCTCCTTCCCCCATCCGCTGGATCTACGGACCTAAAACATCGACCGCGCCGCAGACCTCAACCCCGGCCCGCCCTTTAAGCCGCTCGCGACGCCGCGGCCCGGGACAGGCATGGCCCTTCATTCCCGGTCCTCGCGCATGCGCTCCAGCAGCTCGCGCTTGGCCTCCTGGAACTCCTCCTCCGTCAACGCGCCGCTCTGTCGCAGCTCGTCCAGCTTCTTCAGGCCGTCCACCACCTCGAGCTCATCAGCTCCGCCTCGGTGGCGAGCACCCGGCTCCGCCTCGGACGCCGGAGGCTGCGCGGCCTGCATCGCCCCGCTGATCTGCCTGGCCATCTCCTCGCCGTACCTGCGCTCCTGCCGCTCTTCGAAAAGGCGCCTCTGCTCGAAGATGAGCTTTTTCACCCCCACGGGATCCGAGATGTTGGTGAAGGGCTGTTGGCCGAATTCTCCCGCCGACTCGATGACCAGGTCGCCGTAGTTGAACATGCGCTCCCACGCGTTCTGGCTGCCGCTCACGTCGTTGAGCTGGTCCAGGGGGATGGCCTTGGTCTTCTTGGTGAGGATGCCGGTCACCAGGATGATGCGGCGGTCGGTGAGGATGAAGTGGGAGAAAAACCAGGAGAGGACGGGGTAGATCAGCCAGCCCACGATGACCACTGCGAAGGAGACCCATACCACAATGGACCAGATGTCGGCGAAGCCCTTGCTATTACGGAACCACATCAACGCTCCCCAGCCCGCCGCGGCAAGCACGGCGGCGCTCGCGGGTAGGAAATAGCTCCTTTCCGTCAGTTTGCGCTGCTTGAAGGCCGGCCAGGCGCCGTAGAACAGCGCGACTGCGAGGGCGAACGCGCTCACCAACACGATGTAGCCCCAGTTGGTGGAGGGAGACGAGGGATCGGAGGGCCCGGGGCTGAACTTGGTGAGCAGGAGCACCAAGGCCGCCACCGCCCCTATGCCGATGAGGAAGTTCCTCCATATCTCCCAGAGGGAATGTCTCTTGTCGAAGATGACCGTCTCGTCTTGCTCGATGACCTTGTGGTGATATTGCGCCGCCATGATCCCCTCCTCCCCGTAGACCCGTCCGCTCCCCCCCAGACCCGCTCTCGCCCATCAGAAACAGGTGATGGCGGAGAAAGCCCGGTACCTCTCCTCTATCTCCTCCATACTCAAGGCGCCGAGGCGCCAGCAGGAGAAATCCTCCACCGCGAAGGACGCCACCACGCTGCCGTACACCACCGCCCGGCGTATCTCCTCCTCCCCGGGCGAGGCGAAACGCGAAAGCGAGCCGAGGAAGCCGCCCCCGAAGGAATCCCCCGCCCCCGTGGGGTCGAAGACCGTCTCCAGGGGATAGGCCGGCAGCGAGAAGAAGGTGTCCCCGGTGAGCATGATCACCCCGTGCTCCCCCTTCTTGATGATCACCCTCTCAGGACCCATGGCGAGGAGTCTCTTCCCCGCCGCGATGAGGTTGGGGTCCTGCGCCAACTGCCTCGCCTCGGCGTCGTTAAGCAGGAGGCAGTCCACGCGGGAGACCGTCTCCAGCAGGGACTCCCGCCTGTTCTCGATCCAGAAGTTCATGGTGTCGCAGACCACCAGGCGGGGCGAACGTACCTGTTCCAGCACCTTGAGCTGCAGGGCGGGGTCGATATTGGCGAGGAACACGTACTCGGAGTCCCGGTATTCCTCGGGTATCTCGGGGTCGAAATCCTCGAACACGTTGAGCTGGGTATCCAGGGTATGGGCCTCGTTGAGGTCGTAGGTATAATATCCGCTCCATCGAAAGGTCCTGCCGGGCACGGTGCGCAAACCCCGCGTGTCCACGCCGCGCGAGCGGAGGAAATCGACGTGCTCGGAGGGGAAATCCTCTCCCACCACCGCGACAAGGCGCACCGGGCTGAAAAAGGAGGCCGCCACGCTGAAGTAGGTGGCCGATCCACCCAGGATCTCCTCCACCTCCCCGAATGGGGTGCGTATGGAATCGAGCGCCACAGACCCTACCACGAGTATACTCATCTGTCACCTCCGTTTCGCCGCTATTCTAACACGGCTTCCCGCCGCTCGGCGCCGCCCTTGCCGACCTGGTTGTATGCAAGCTCCCTACGCGCCGGCCTCCCTCCTCTCCGGGTCGGATCTCTCCTCCCGGCGCCTGTGCAGCCGCAACACCGGGTAACATATGCCCCCCGCCAGGGTACACAACCAGAAGCTGAAGAAGCGGAAGCCGAGCACCGCCGTGGCCAGCACCTCCTTGGGGTAGCCGAAGGCGTAGAGGGTCGCCCCCAGGCTGACCTCGAAGACCCCCAGTCCTGCCGGGGTGAGGGGGAGGCTGCCCATGATGTCCGCGATGGTGTAGCAGATCAGAAGAATACCGGGGTTTATGGGATGCCCGATGGCCACGAACACCGTATACAGGCAGGCCATGTCGAAGAGCCAGAACCCCAGCCCCAGGGCTCCGGTGCGCAGGGCGTTGCGGCGGTGGGCGAAGATCTCCGTGAGGTAGGCGACGGTCTCGTCCACCTTTCTCTCCAGCCCGCTCACCTCCACCCCGCGCAGAAGCCGCAGGCGCTGCGCGGCGCGGAGAAGGATGCCCGCGAGTCGCTTGAGTGTCCGCGGGTTGCGCACCAGAAAGACGCAGGCGGCCATGAAGATGAGGGCGCCGCCGGCGATGGAGAGCGCGCTCACGTCATAGGCGAAGGGCAGCCGGCCGGTTAGCAGGGAGAGCAGGAGTCCCGCGGCCAGGAGCACTATGAGGGCGGCGGAGTAGATGATGTAGGCGGCCCCAAGGGCCTTTACCGTGAGCGCCCTCCCCACCCCTTCCCTCCTCAGTTCCCGGTAGTTCAGGTAAACGGTGCCGGCGTTGCCCCCCGGCACCACGTGTCCGAAGGCGTAGGCGCTCATGTAGATGAGGGAGACGCGCGGAAAGGAGAGCGTGCCGCCCCCTATACTGAGCACCTCGTGGTAAAGGCGGCACACGGAGAGCATGGAGAGGGTCTCCAGGGCTAGGGCCACCGGCACGAGGAGAAAATTGGCGTCCCGCACCACCGCCAGCATCTCCCGGTCGCCGATGAACTTCGGCACCAGGTAGTAGAGGCCCACTCCCAGCCAGAGCACCACGAGGACGTTCCCCGCCAGGCGCCATCCGCCCCGCGGGACATACGCCTCCCGCGACTCCGGGACCGCGTCGTCGCTCTCCGCGGCAAAAGCTCCGGAAACGTGGTCCGCACCCTCCCTCATCCTCAATCCTCCGGACAGTTCTCCCCATCAGCGGCCTTGCCCCGCCCCCGTGAAACGGCCTCGTCGGAGAGCTGGGGAACATCCATGGCTCGTCCTTCGCCGCCGTCTTCCCTCACCGGCCTTCCCCGCGCAGGGATCAACGGTGCCGATCCCCCTGCTGATCCTGTGCCCATCCCGCCTTTCCCGCCTGCGGGGAACGATCGTATCCCTCACGCACGTGAGGTCGAACCCCGGGACGGCCATACCCGCGCGGGGAAAGCCGGCATCCGACATTGCAGACCCAACACGCGGCGTCCTGCCTTCACGGCTCGCGGGGACAGCCGGTTCCGCGACGGCAGGAGTATCTGCCCGCTGGCGCATCCGGACGCCGGAAACACCAACTATCATAGCATCACCGGTGGCGAGGAATCCTTAAAGGGAGCTGTCCCGAAGCCATTCCGAGCGCCTCTGGAAGCCTGCTCCCGCCGGGCGACCCTCCGGGTGAGAGGGCCACAGGACATGGCCCCCGGCCTCGTGCCGGGCATGAGCGCCGTCAGGGCCGGCCTTTCTGCCCTGCATTATTATTGAAAAGGACTTGTCTAACATGTATATTTTGTAATGCCGAGAACAACGCTGTGAGAGGTGATGAAGATGCCCACATACGACTACAAGTGCGCCGAGTGCAGCGATGTCTTCGAGGTCGTCCACGCGGTGGACGATGAAGTGGAGAGCTGCCCCAAGTGCGGGGGCAGGGTACGCCGGGTGTTCCACCCCGTGGGGATAATCTTCAAGGGATCGGGCTTCTACAAGACGGACTCGCGCAAGGCCTCGGACAACGGGGGGGACAAGGCGGGTGAGGGGAGCGCCGCCAAAGAGCCGGAGAAATCCGCCGCCGGGGTTTCCGAGGACTGATCCCCAGGCCGCGGCGTCCGGTTCCCTGCGGACTTCGAATACCGTGATCCGATCGGAGGAGGACTTATGCAGCTTCCACGGGTGAGCATCGGCATCTTCGGGGGCTCCGGTTTCTATTCGCTCCTGAAGAAGGCCAACAGTTACGCCGTGCATACTCCCTACGGTTCGCCCAGCGACCGCTTCGTGGTGGGAGAGCTCAACGGCGTGCTGGTGGTCTTCCTCCCCCGTCACGGACGTCACCACCAGTTTCCTCCCCACCGCATAAATTACCGGGCCAACCTCTGGGGCATGAAGGAGTTCGGGGTGGAACGCATCATCTCCCCCGGCGCCTGCGGCTCCCTGCAGCGCGAGATCCCGCCGGGTACCTTCGTCCTCTGCGACCAGTTCGTGGACCGCTCGGGCCGCCAGGACTGCACCTTCTACGACGGGCCGGCCGCGGTGCACATAAGCTGCTCCGAGCCCTACTGCCCGGCGATGCGCGCGGCGTGCGCAGAGACGGCGGCGCGACTCGGCATCCCGTGCCGCAACGGTGGCACGGCGGTGATCATCAACGGCCCGCGTTTCAGCACCCGCGCGGAGAGCAAATGGTACCATTCCCAGGGTTGGGACGTCATCAACATGACCCAGTACCCCGAGGTAGTGCTGGCACGGGAGCTGGGCATGTGCTACCTCAACATATCCCTGGTCACCGACTGGGACGTGTGGATAGCCGACGAGGAAGGGGTGAAAACGGTGACCGCCGAGGAGGTGGGCCGCGTGTTCAAGCAGAACAACGAGCAGCTGCTCGTGCTCCTGGAGGAACTGCTGCCGGCCATCTCCGGGGATCTGTCCTGCGACTGCCCCGCCATGCTCGAGGAGGCCACCATCAGCCCCATCGAGATCGTGGAGCACTTCTGACCAGAGCAGCGCGCGGTGATCCCCCGTAAAGGTTTCCGCATCGCGAGGTTCCGGGGGGTCGACGTATATCTCCACTGGAGCTGGTTCATCGTCTTCGCCCTCCTCCTCTGGGTGGTCATCCAGTTCTTCCAGCTCAACAGGGACTCCTCGCCCGCCGCCTACCTGCCCATTTCCTTCGCCACCACCATCCTCTTTTTCGCCTCCGTCCTCTTGCACGAGCTGTCCCATTCCATGGTGGCCCTGCGCAACGACATCCCCATCCTCCGCATCACCCTCTTCGTCTTCGGGGGCGTGGCCCAGATGGGAGGAGACGTGACCTCTCCGGGGGTGGAGTTCAAGATGGCGGTGGCGGGGCCGCTGTGCTCCTACCTCCTCTGCCTCCTCTTCGGGGGCGCCTCCTATCTGTCCGGCCTGGCGGGAGCGGGCACCGTATCCTACGGCTTCATGCTGCTCTCGGCGGTCAATTTCGGCCTGGGCACCTTCAACCTCGTGCCGGGCTTTCCCCTCGACGGGGGCAGGATACTGCGCTCCCTGCTCTGGCATCACTGGGGCGACCTGGAGAGGAGCACCCGCGCCGCCAGCCGTCTCGGGGAGGGAGTAGGGGCCGTCCTGGCGACTTGTGGGGTGTCGCTATTCGTGGCGGACATCATCCGGGGGGGAAACGAGTACCTCTTCGCAAGCGTATGGTTCACCCTCATCGGACTCTTCCTCATCCAGGCGGCGGCGAGCAGCTACCGACAGGTGAGGATGCGCGTTTCCCTCGCCGGACTGCGTGCCGGCGACCTGCTGCGCCCGGGGGTGCCGGCCGTCGATGCCTCCTCCACCCTGGAGGAGGTCTTCCGGGTCCACCTCCAGCGGGCCCCGTCGAGCGTGGTGCCCGTACTGCGGCAGGGCAGGCTCGCGGGAAGCGTGGGGATGCCGCAGATACGCCCCGTGAGACCGGAGCTCTGGAGCGAGACCCCCGTCGCCTCCGTGGCCAGACCGCTCCGGGAAGGGGAGACGACCGCCGCGGATGCGCCCCTCTTCGAGGCCTTTCTCCTCATGGAGCGGGCGGGGAAAGACTTCCTCTGGGTGACGGACGAAGGTCGCCTTGCGGGCATCCTGCTCAAGGAGGACGTGCGCAGGGTGGCCGACCGTGAATGAGGCTGAGGGTCCATTCTGCATCCTTCCACCCCCGTCTCACGCCATCCGTAGCTCCTCATCCGCACCCACCGCGTATGCCCTGGTCACCGTTCCCGGCACGGGCTCGGTCATCTCCGGGCGGCAGAGGGGAACCTGCGCATATGTTCCTATCTTTTCCAGATAACGGCGCGGCGGCCATCACGTGCCCCTTCTCATGTCACGGCATAGACCATTGCCGGGCGGCAGCGAGGTCCCAGCGCGGCCTCCGCCTGCTTTCCAGGCAAAGACGCGGCGGCCATCCCGCGCTCCGCCCCGGGGCGGGCTCCCCCTCCCAAGTGCGCAGGGGCCGGCGGCCCGACCCGTGGGCTTTCCCGCGTCCCGACGCGGTAGTCATGCCGCGCGGCGTTCCCCGCTCGAGCCTTTTCCTTTCCTACCGTCGGAAAATGATTTGCCGATGGGGTTGGGATATAATTAGGCGTGGCCGCGACGCCCCGTGCAGCGACCAAAGCCGTCCGGGTCGGGACGTCGGCATCCTGAAGGCGAGGATGTCTTCTTTCCTCCGTCCTTTCAGGGAGGGACAGTCAAACCGCATCAGTCGAGAGGAAGGAGCATCGCGATGAAGACGAAGATCACCGAGATCCTGGGGATAGAGCACCCCATCCTGCTCTCCGGCATGAGCTGGATAAGCGTCCCCAAGATGGTGGCGGCGGTCTCGGAAGCAGGAGGCCTCGGGCTCCTCGCCACCGGGGTCCTAGACGCGGACGAGACCCGCGCCGCGGTGAGGGAGGTCCGCAGCCTGACCGACAAGCCCTTCGGCGCCAACGTCTCCCTGCTCTTTCCCGGCGCCGCCCAGAACGCCGCGGTGCTCCTGGAGGAAAAGGTGCCGGTGATCAACTTCTCCCTGGGCAAGGGAGACTGGATCGTGCAGGCCGCCCACGAATACGGGGGCAAGGTGCTGGCCACGGTGACCAACCTGCGCCACGCCAGGCGCGCCCAGGATTACGGCTGTGACGGGGTCATAGCCACCGGCAACGAGGCGGCCGCCCACGGCGAGCAGGTGACCACCTTCTGCCTCGTGCCCAGCCTGGCCTCCGGCCTCGACATACCGGTCATCGCCGCCGGCGGGGTGGGCGACGGCAGGGGGCTCGCCGCCGCCCTGGCCCTGGGGGCGGAGGGTGTGGCCATGGGCACGCGCCTCATGACCACGGTGGAGAGCCCCCTGCACCAGAACTTCAAGCAGCTCTCTCTGGAGAAGGACGTCTATGACACCCTCTACTCCAAGAACTTCGACGGCCTGTGGTGCCGGGTCCTCGACACCCCCGCGGCGCGCAAGGCCATCAAGCACGGGCTGACCCCCCTCGACCTGCTGAGGGCCATCCCCAACTCGCGCGCCATCGCCAAGATGCTGAAACTCCCCTATTACAAGCTCTTCATCGGGGTGCTGGCGTCGGGGTGGGAGAACGCCCGGCAACTGGCTTTCATGGCCAACGCCTTCAAGCAGATCCGTGTGGCCACCGAGAACGGGGACGTGGAGAACGGCGTCCTGCCCGTGGGCCAGGTCACCGGCCTGCTGCACGACATCCCCACCGTCAAGGAGGTCATCGAGAGGACGGTCAGGGAGGCGGAGGAGGTCATCAAGAGCCTAGGGGAGAAGGCCGCGGGCTAGAACGAGCCTCCCCTTTCCGCCGTCCGCGCACGACATCCGGCGCCCGCATCTGCGGGCGCTTTTTTTATCGTGGCTGGCGAGGCGGCAGGTGAAGGGCTCAACATCACTTTTCTCCACTGTGCACGCTCAACCCGGACCCCGCTACGGTCCTCCATCGGGGTCGCCTCCGGGAGCAAAAGGAGATGGCTATGGTCTTGCATGCGGGGCGGTTCATGCGTCGGAAGCCGTACGCTCACCGCCGGAGGCGGCAAAGAGGGCCTTTTCCGCCCGAAGTCTTGTATATAAGTTAAGTATGTTATATAATCTTTTACATGGACGGCGGACTGCATGAGATGCTCGCGGCAAAAGCTCGCAAGGGCGAGGGCATGGCCTATCCCCTCATCGACCTGCAGCAGGTGAGGGAGATAGCGGACATCACCGGCATGAGCCCGCGAGAAGTGGAGGAAGCAGCCCTCGCGGCGAGGATCGTCCCCCTCCGCTACCAGCGCAACATCGGCACCATCGGCCTGGAAGGGCAGTTGAGACTGCTCCGCTCGCGTGTGGGGATCTGCGGCATGGGAGGACTGGGCGGCTACGTGGCGGAGGAGCTGGCGCGCTTCGGCGTGGGCGGCCTTGTGCTGGTGGACGGCGATGTCTTCGAGGAGAGCAACCTCAACCGCCAGCTCATGTGCACGGAGGGGAACCTGGGCAGGCCGAAGGCGGAGGCGGCGGCAGAACGCGTGAGGGCGATCAACCGCGCCACCGATGTCTCCGTGGGCGGGAGGCTGACGACGCTGGAGGACGCGCTGGCACTCTTCGCCAAAACCGACGTGGTGGTGGACGCTCTGGACAACGTGACCGCGCGCCGCCTGCTGGAGGAGGCCTGCGGAAAGCTGGGCATCCCCTTTGTCCACGGGGCCATAGCGGGAAACACCGGCCAGGTGATGACCGTCTTTCCGGGAGACCCCGGGCTGAAGGCCCTCTATACCCCGGGCGGGGACCGGGGCGTGGAGGTGATCGAGGGCAATCCCCCCACCACCCCCGCGCTGGTGGCCTCCCTGCAGGCGCAGGAGGTGGTGAAGGTCCTCTGCGGAGGGGAGACCATCCGCCACGGTTTACTGCTGGTGGACACCGCCGCGAACGTTTTCCAGTTCATTCCCCTGCGGTGACTCGCAGCTCTCCCCGGATATGGCACCTTAAGGCCGTGCATACGCCGGGGCTTGAAGCGCGCGGGCAGCACAATCGAGCGCAATCACAGGGGGCGGTATCCCCTCGGCCGTACCCCCCGCCGGAGGATGGCGGCAGAGCCGGCACGGGAGCGCAAGGCGCCGTCGCAAACACCGTGACCTTGCCCCTTCGGGCCTCAGGGGGCAGGGGATTCGCCAGGGGGATACCGCCGTCGAGGTCGGCGTGAGGCAGCCTCCTGCCCTCCTCCGCCATCCCGGTGGGCGGGATGGTAAACAGCAGCGGCGGCCGGCGCTGAGCCGGCCGGACGAGAAAGGCGACCGCGGATGAAAAGATATCTCCTCCATTCTTCGCGCTTCTACCTCGCCCTGTCCGTGACCGCCGCCACCCTGGCCGCTCTCGCCCTTTTCCTGTTCCTGCGCGGCGTGCAGGCGCGCATGGCCAGGAGCGGGAGGCTGGTGCCGCTGGTGGTGGCGGCCAGGGAGCTGGCTCCGGGCGAGGTGATCGGCCCCGCCTCGCTGCGCGTGGTGGACTTCCCCGAAGGATACCTGCTTCCCGGCACCTTCACCGACCCCACAGAGGTGACGGGTTGCCTGGTGCGCGCGCCGCTGGGAGAAGGAGAGCCGCTGCTCGCGAGCGTCCTGCTCCCTCCCGGAGAGAGCGGTCTGGCGCATGCGGGTCTTGAAAGGGACTTCCGCGCCTTCCCCTTGCCCGCCGCCGCGGTGTCCTTCCCCGTCGGCGAGCTGCGAGAGGGCAGCCGCGTGGACGTCCTCGCCGTGCACGCGGACTCGGTGGAGCTCCTGCTGGAGAACGTGGAGGTGATCTGCGTGCACGGGGATGGACTCGGCCTCACCGAAGGCAACGGCCCGGTCGCGGCCGAATCCTCCGCCTGCATCCTCCTGAAGTTGACTCCGGAGGAGGCCTGCCGCCTGGCGGCCGCGCGCAAGGGCGGAGAGGTGGAGTTGCTGCTGCGCCCCGGCTGATCCGTCTTGTTCCGCTCCATGCCCGCCTCATTCAACTCCTCGCCGCACCGGGCCGATAAATGAAACGCGAAAAAAGCAGGCGGGGCCGCGCGGCCCGGGGAGTGGATGACATGGCCGAGAAGGGGCACGTGCTCCTGGCAGACGACAACAAGCTCGTGGTCAAGGTGACCGGGTCCATCCTGGAGGAGGCGGGGTATAGGGTGGATGTGGCATGGGACGGCCTGGAGGCCGCCATCAAGGCCTTTTCCCTCATGCCCGACCTCCTCATCCTGGACGTGGAGATGCCCAAGATAAAGGGCTACCAGGTATGCCGGCTCCTCAAGGAGGACCCCCTCACCTCCTGGCTGCCCATCATCATGCTCACGGGACGCGAACACCAGAGCGACATGTTCTGGGGGATCAAGGCGGGCGCCGACGCCTATATCACCAAGGGGTTCAAGCCCGAACACCTCCTGGAGAAGATGGATGAGCTCTTCTCGAGAGCGGACGAATACCGGGAGCAGAAGGAGCTCTCACGCAAGCGCCGCAGGAAGGACATCAGCGAGGGGTACGTGATCGACAAGATAACCGACCTCCTGGACCGCAAGCTCTTCGAGACCACCATCCTCAACGACATCGCCTCCCTGTCCGGGTCCCTCCAGGACTTCACGGAGACCCTGGTCTCGGTGTTCGAGAACCTCGACCGGATCTTCGCCTACTTCGCCGGCGGGCTCTTCCTGGTCGAGGAGAACGAGCTCTACCTCTATGCAAACAAGCCCGTATCACGCGGGGTCCTGGAGGAGACGGGAGAGGAGACGCTGCGCGTGGCGACGGGATATGCCTGGAGCGGGGAGAACGCACCCCTGGTGGAGCGCATCTTCATCAACGAGGAGATGCTCTCCGAGCCGCCCCCCGACAAGCAGCCCGAGCTCGCCTACGTGCACCTCCCCCTCACCTCGCACAACAAGGTGATGGGGGTTTTCCTGGTGGCTGGGCCTTCCACCCCCGCCTTCCGCCGCGACGCCCCCTCCATCCTCAACCTGGTCCGGAACGAGCTCACCATGATCGTTGACAACGCCCGCCTCTACGAGGAGGCCAAGCGCATGGCCATCACCGACGGACTGACGAGGATATATAACCACCGCTTCTTCCAGGAGCTCTTCGAAAAGGAGTACAAGCGCGCCGTGCGCTACAACACCACCTTTTCCCTCATCATGATGGACATAGACTTCTTCAAACGCATCAACGACACCCACGGCCACCTCTACGGCGACGAGATCCTGCGCGAGATGGCCGGCCTGGTGAAGGGCTGCCTGCGGACCATGGACATCCTGGCGCGCTACGGAGGCGAGGAGTTCGCCATCCTCCTGCCGGAGACCGACCTCGAGGACGCGGCGCTCACCGCGGAGCGCATCCGCATGGCGGTGGAGAACCACGACTTCCCCCTCTCCCGGGGCAAGAGGGTGACGGTGACCGTGAGCCAGGGCGTGACCTCGTTCCCCGCCCCCGACGTCAGGCAGCGCTCCGACATCGTGGCCAAGGCGGATGCCGCCCTCTACGAGGCCAAGGAGGCCGGCCGCAACTGCGTGCGCTGCCGCGCCTGATCACGGAAGGAGCGGAGCCGGATCCGCGTCGCCTCAAGGGACCGCGTGCAGTCCGGACTTGTGGGGAAACCGGGCAACGGCAACCCCTTAAGCCGGCCGACCCGGGCCGTTCCGGGACATCGCGCTCGCGCGACGGATGCCCTTCTCCCGCGCATTCATGGGGTGACGTAAGGGCGGGGGCCGGCGGTATGCCGCACCTTTTCTCCCGTGCATGCAAGGGGGCGACGATGTCCGCCCCTCAAGCTCCCACAGGTATTCCTTTCTCCCGTGCATGCCTGGAGGTGACGGGCGGGCTTCACGCCCGTGCGGCGCCTCGAGCCTTTCTCCCGTGCATGCATGCGTGCAGCCGCCCGAACCCGAATACCTTCTGCCGGTTCCCGTGCGGCCCCTCCGGGGCGCGATATCCGCCGCGTGTGGTCGGGCGACGAACCGTACCCCCGTTCTGTCACCGGCCCTTCTTATAATCGGGCCGTGAGGTGATGGAGATGGATTATCAGGCAACGTGGAAGCAGCTCGAGGAGGCCTACATACGGTGCGCGGACGCGGAGGAGTTCCTCCTCGAGATAATGCGCATATGGGCCGCGCACGGCCTCCTGGAGGGAGAGTGGTCGTGCTCGCTGCGCGAGGCGGTCTGAGCCCGCACCGCCTTCCCGGGACCCCGCGAGATCCAGGGTCCCGCCTTGCCCCGCGGCCATCCCCTGAGGGACTCCAGGCTCCCGGCTTCCCTGCATGCTGGCGGGCGCCGCAAGCCAGCCCCGCCCTGAATCACATCCCTAGTTGCGCAGCTGCCTCCAGAGGTTGAGGGCGCTCTCCGCCGCCATCTCGGTGCCCACGCCTCGGGCTCCCGCGTCCGCTCCCACCAGGTAAAGGCCCTCGACAGGGGTGGCGTTTCCCGGCCGTCTCTTTCCCACTTGGTGGCGGTTCTGCGCGATCCCTATCACCTCTCCCGTCCACCTCCCGGAGATCTCGGCGATGTAGCGGGTGTCGGTGCGTATCTTCCACACCACGTGCTCGTCTATTCCCGGGAAGAGGTCGCGCATGGTGTTCTCGATGCGGTCCAGCATCTCCTCGCAGATCGCCTTGACCTGCTCCCGGTCCTCCAGGTTCGGCGGCGCCAGCGAACCTGCCAGCACGATCTGGCAGCCGGGCGGCGCCAGGGAGGGGTCCGCCGCGGAGGGGACGGGAACGAAGATGGCCGCCTGGCGCTCCACCAGCTCGGGCCGGCGGAAATCCGGGAAGTAGCAGAAAAGATGGGGCTTGACCACCTCGGCGTCCAAGGCGTACTTCACGCTCACGGCCCCGAATGACAGGCGCAGCGAATCGACCATGGCCAGGTACTGATCGGGGAAGTTGTGCCTCCCCGCCATGGCCACCGTCTCCTTGACGCCGTTGTTGCTGATCACCAGGTCCGCGGGGATGAAGCCGCCCGCCTCGACCCCTCTGACCCTGCCTCCCTCGACCACGATGCGCTCCACGGGGGTGGAGTAGCGCACCTCGCCTCCCAGCGACTCCAGGGCTTTGAGATAGGCCATGGGCACCGCCCGCATCCCTCCCACAGGGTAGCAGAGGTTCTTCTCTTTTGTCTGGCCCGAGAAGCAGACTATGAACTCGCCCGCCGAGGCGGCCCTGCGGGAGATACACATGTACATGCCCGTGAAGCCGTCTAGGACCCGGTTGAGCTGCTCGTCATCGACGAAGCGGGCTACGTAGTCGGAGAAGGACACCTCGTCCAGTTCCTCCAGCTCCTGCGGGGAGCGTTCCCTGGCCATGTCCTTGAAGAGAGCGTGGGCGCCCTCGCGGTTCTCCGGGAGCACCCCTATCTGTTCGAAGAGACTCTCCAGGGCCTCCTCCTCGTCCATGTCCTGGGATAATATGGCAGTCCTCCCCCCGGTGGTGAACTGCATCGCCGGCTCCAGCTTGCGAAACCGGACATCCGCGCCGACGATGTTCGCTATCTCCCCCATGGGACCCCTGTCTCCACGCGCCAGCCAGTGCACCCCCGTGTCGTAGATGAAGCCCTCGCGCTCGAAGCTGGCCGCCTTGCCCCCGGGATAGGAGTTGCGCTCGAGGACGGTAACCTCCGCGCCCTCCTTTGCCAGCAGCGCGGACACCGCGGAGCCGCCAATCCCCGTCCCTACGACCACTACCTTCTTCCCCTTCAGGCCGACCGCCATATCGCACCTCCTCTCCCGCCGGGCAAGCCAGCCCGGCACCCCTCGTTCCACCTGCTCCGCGATACCCCTGCTCCCGAGTCCCCGCAGGGCCCGGAACCCCCTCGCCCCACCCGGGACCTGCACAGAAAAGTAGAAACCCAAGATACCTTTGGGACCGTCAAGCGCGGGGCTCGACGTTTTCTACTCGGCATCCTGGGTTCCTACCTACGTTCCGGACGCGCAAGCCTGAAAAGCGCTTCCCTTCAGGTTTTCCCCCGAGTCCAGCCGGAACGGTTTAAATAATATCATCGTGCGCGGAGGTGTCAATAGGGTGGGGGGTAAAATCTTCGCGGGTTTCGTTAACTTTCCATATAATACCATAACAGCACCCGCACGGGCGCCGGCTCGGGTACTCCTCTACCACGCCGCGATCTCTGCTATTATGTATTAACCGTAGGAGCGCGAGCGAGGAGGTAAGTATGGGAGGCTGGAACGTCAAGGGATGCCTCGTCCCCCTGGTCACCCCCTTCGACGCCGAGGGCAGGGTGGACGAGCAGGCCCTTCGCAACCTGGTCAACTACCTCATCGAGGAACAGGCGGCCGACGCGCTCATCCCCTGCGGGACCACGGGGGAGTCGCCCACCCTCAGCCACGAGGAGCACGTTAAGGTCATCGAGGTGGTCCAGGAGGAGACCGCGGGCAGGGTGCCCGTCATCGCCGGCACGGGGAGCAACAGCACCGCGGAGGCCATCGCCATGACCGCGGCGGCGGAGAAGCTGGGCGTGGACGGCAGCCTGCAGGTCAGCCCCTATTACAACCGCCCCAGCCAGCAGGGGATATACGAGCATTTCAAGGCGGTCGCGGAAAGCACCTCCCTGCCCATCATCCTCTACAACATTCCCTTTCGCACCGGGAGGAACATCGAGGTGGACACCATGCTCCGCCTCTCCGAGATCGACAATATCGTGGGCGTAAAGGAGGCCTCCGGGGACATCCTGCAGGTGAGCAGGATCATCGAGGCCACGCGCGAGGCGGGGCGCGAGTTCCACGTCTATTCCGGAGAGGACCCGGTCACCTTCCTGGTGCTCTGCCTGGGGGGGCAGGGATGCATCGCCGCGGTGGGACATGTTCTCGGCAAGGAGTTCGGGCGCATGTGCAGGCTGGTCTGGGAGGGAAGGCTCGAGGAGGCACGGGAGATACATTTCGAGGTGCTCCCTCTGGTGCGCGCCCTTTTCTGCGAGCCCAACCCCACCGCCATCAAGCAGGCGCTTAACTGGATGGGAGTCCCGGTGGGAGGGGTGCGACTGCCCCTGGTGGGCATGACCGAGAAAGGCAGGGAGACCCTGAGGGATGCCATGGTCCGGCTCGGCAAGGCATCTCCCGGGGACTGCATCTGAACCCCGTGCCGCGAAGAGGAGGTGGTGAAAGTGTGCCGCGAAGGCATTGACATGGTGACCCTGAAGGTCGCCCTCAGGCACAGCGCCGACCGACTCGAGCAAGAGATGGACCATCTGAGGCAGTGGTCCTATCTCGCCTCCAACGTGGGCCTGGACGAGATATCCTCCATGCTCGGGGAGGCCCTGGAGAAGGTATCGGCGGGCAGCGAGCTCCTGGGTGGTAGCGTGCGGGCCCTGGCCGAGCTGCAGGTGAGAAGGCCGGAGACCGGGGGGCCGGGCGTAACCGTCACCCCCGTGTGAGAGAGCGGGAGGACGGAGGCTTCAACCCCCCGCCACGGGGGGGAAGAGCGACACCTCGTCTCCGTCCTTGAGTCTGGTGCGCTTTCCCTTCAGTTGAGCGATGTTCTTCCCGTTGACGAGCACGATGCAGTTATCGAGGTACCTCTTCACCCCGTCACCGTGCTTCCTCTCCACCTCTTTCAGCAACTCCGCCACCGTCCGCGCCGAACTCTCGTAACCCTGCTCGCCGGTGGCCTTGCGCAACATGGTGAAGAACTTGACCGTCACCACTTCCGCCACCCGTTTCCTTTCCTCCTGCCGGATCATCGCCTGCCGTGAGCGTAAGGAGCCGCCGGGAAACATGCATGTCCGTCCGCGCTCCGGCAGCGCCGTGCGTCCGGTCGTTCGCCATGCAAACACCGGCATCCCGTGAGCGCAACTCTTCCCGGGCGTCTCGCGGCATTCCCCGCCGAGAAACCCTGACGCCTCACACGGCAGAACAGCTCAGGCCCATCCCCCCAGGCCCTGCATCCCGAGCTCACGGGAGCGGGCTTTAAGTCCGGGCCGAGCCCGAACGGAACCTTTATACAGACATCGCTATCCGTGCAGCGCGTCCGCCACCTGCTTCAGCCCCAGCTCCTCGAGGCGCCGGCGGCTGGGACGCCCCTGCTCGTCGATGTCCCTCAGACGGTAGTATTCGCCTATCATCTCGTCGAAGGCCACCGTCTTTTTCTGTTTTTCCTCGAGGTCGCCCTGCTCCAGTTTCTTGCGCTTCCCGGAGAAACCGGGGAGCTTGTTCAGGGATGTCAACATCTTGTCCATGTTGGGGTAGAGGTACTTGGAGAGGATGCCCGCGGTGAAGTTCCGGAACCCCTCGACCTTGAGCTTCTGCATAGGAACCAGGGACATGAACTGGGGATAGACCGCGGTATGCAGGCTGGAGGTCGTTCCCTCCAGGTGGGGTTCGAGGATGCGCGAGGGCAGCCTGTCGTCCTCGCGCGTGACCCCCATGAGGTTGCCCAGGGCTCGCTTGAGGTACCAGATGCGGTCCCCCACCTTCGCTAGCTCGTCAACGCTGTATCCGAAGCCGGTGAGGGAGTTGAGCATCATGGCCATGTCGGAGATGCTCCCGCCCGCCGCGTTCCACGCGTACTCGCAGATCACCGCGGAGTTGGCGATGACCCCCTTCTTCTGGGCCGCCACCGTCTGGGCCGCCTTCCCCCTGACGCTGTAGGGCCAGGTCCGCTTGGCGCCCAGCTCCTTCACGTCCAGGATGCCCAGCTCGATGTAGAGGTTGGCGTCGGCGCAGTGGCAGGCGCCGCGGATGGAGGTGGCATAGGTGAGGGCCATGGCCCAGAGGGCGCGGGGGTCATGCATGGGGCACTCCAAGCCCTTGACGTGGATGGCGAACTCCTTGCCGCCGTACTTCTCGGACATGGCGCGCACGCCCTCGGCGAGGTCGTTTCCGAACCCCTCGCGGCGGGCGGTCTTCTCTACGAGGTCGATGAGCACCCGGGGCTGGTTCCACCCCAGTTTTGTCCCGCCCGTCTGCTCCTCGCCGATGAGGCCCGCCTCGAAGGCCTCCGTGGCGTAGGCCAGGGTGGAGCCGCAGGAGATGACGTCCATGCCGTAGCGGTTGCACAGCTCGTTAAGCTTGTGGTTTGCCTCGCGGTCGTCTAAGAGCTGCAGGGTCCCCAGGGCCGCCGCCGCCTCGTATTCCGACCCCGGCCCCTCCTCCAGAGCGAAGGGCCCCTCCTTTACCTCCACGATCCTCTTGCAGGAGATGGGACAGGCGAAACAGGAGTGGGTCTTCACCAGGATGCTCTCCGCCACCGCGGTGCCTCCCAGCTTCTCCGGGCCGGGCGCCCAGTAGGCCAGGCGCCAGTTCTTGGTGGGAACGTCGCCAATGGCCATACCGTACTCCATGTGTACGTTGGAGCCGAAGTTGCGTAGGCCGTCGGCCACCAGGCTGAACTTGAGCAGCTCGTTCATCTTCTCGCGCGCCTGCTTGAAGGCGGCCTCGTCGGCCACCGGGAACTTCTTGTTGCCGCGCGCCACCACCGCCTTGAGCTTCTTGGAGCCCATCACCGCGCCCATACCGCAGCGCCCCGCGGTGGAGCCGCGGTCGTTCATCACGCAGGCGAACTTCACCAGGTTCTCTCCCGCGGGACCGATGGAGATGACCTGGGCTCGCTTGTCACCCACCTCTTGCTTCAGGAGCTCCTCGGTCTCGTAGGTGTCCTTGCCCCAGAGGTGGGAGGCATCTCTTATCTCCGCTCCGTCGTCGGTCACGTAGAGATACACCGGCTTGTCGCTGGCTCCGGTGACGATGATGCCGTCATAGCCGGTGCGCTTGAGCTGGGGCGAGAAGTGGCCGCCCATGGAGGCCTCACCCCAGATGCCGGTGAGGGGGGAGCGGGCACAGATCTCCAGGCGTGACACACCCGGAAGCGTGGTCCCGGACAGGGGCCCGTTCATGATCATCAGCGGGTTCTCCGGCGACAGCGGCTCCGCCTTCCATCCCTGGTGGTCGAAGAACCATTTCGCTGCCAGACCGCTGCCTCCCAGGAAATCGCGGTAGTCCTGCTCGGGGATCTCCACGTCCTCCATCTCGCCGGTGGTGAGGTCGACCTTCAGTACCTTGCCCCAGTTCCCTCCCGTCATAGCTATCAGCCTCCTTTACTCTGCGGGGGCGGGCGGCGGGTGGAAATCCCGCGCCCGGACCGGAAACCGCTTGATGCCCTGCAGGGCCTCCCGGGGACTGCGAGCTCTTCCCGGAGACCCCCGTATCCGATTCAGCCCTGTCTTGCTGCCACCGCCATTATATAACAGCACGACGGAAGAAACGAAAACGCCCTGACCGGCCTCGCGACCCGCAAAACAGGCATGGTTCGGCAGGCGTCTTGCGGGTTGAAGCGGTTTGAGGGGCCCGAAATACCGGCGGGATGGGGAGGATATGGCGCAGAGCTCTTTAGTAAGACGATCGAAGCGGCTCGAGTGGCCCGATCATCCCCACAGGCGGGGAGGACGTTGCGTGCAATAAAAACACGAGAAGGATTATTACCGATCATCCCCACAGGCAGGTCGAAAACCTGACGCCCCCCGGACCCATCTTTCCCCTGGGCGGCACTTCATGTAGGCGGCGAATCAGCCGCTGCTGCCTTGACACCAACGCCACGGATAACCAAACTTTTCCAATATAAGCAGCACAAAGGCGTGCACTTCGTGACGACGTCGTCATGTGGGGGCGTCGTCTTTCATTTTGCAGAGAGCGAAGGGAGTGGTAAGAGTGGGTGTTGATTTCAACCCGACACAGTCGGCGATCAGGAGACACGGCATGGGCAGGAGCAACCTCATCCCCGTCCTGCACGAGATCCAGAAGAAGTACCGCTACCTGCTGGAGGACGCTCTCCGCAGCGTGGCCGAGATCATGGACATCCCCCTCGTGGACGTTTACGGCGTAGCGACTTATTACACCTCTTTCTCACTCGAGCCCAAGGGCAAGCATCTGGTCACCATGTGCATGGGGACCGCGTGCCACGTGAGAAGGTCCGGCAGCGTATTGGAGGAGGCCAAACGTTTCCTGGGCATAGAGCCGGGGGAGACCACCGAGGACATGCTCTTCACCCTGGAGACGGTGAACTGCCTCGGGGCTTGCGCCCTGGGACCCGTCGTGGTCGTCGACGGCAAGTATCACGGCCAGGTCACGCCGGCCAGAGTCAAGGAGCTCCTGCAGAAGGTGGCCGACGCGGAAAGGGTCCCCGAGTATGCCGAAGATAGAGCCGCCGCGATCCCTTGAGCGCTACCGCAAGGCCATAGAATCGGAGAGAAAGAGATACGCCGCCACCGTTTCCGTGTGCGGCGGTACCGGATGCCACGCGCATGAATGCGCGGCGGTCTACGACGCCTTCGAGCGCGAGATAGCCGCCAGGGGGCTGGCCGAGAGCATCGAGCTCAAGAAGACCGGGCGTCACGGATTCTGCGAGATGGGCCCCTTGGTGGTCGTCTGGCCCCAGGACATCTTCTACCGACAGGTGAAGCCGGAGGACGTCCCGGCGATCATGGAGAAGAGCGTCCTGGGCGCGGAATTGGTCGAGGACCTCCTCTACCACCTTCCCGGAAACGGTCGGCATGAGCCCTTGGAGGATATTCGGGGGTGAGCCTGCGGGAAAAGTACGGACGCGAGTTCGAGCGGCTGCACCCCGGGGCGATAGGCGTTTACAGCTATTTCCAGAGACTGGCGCAGGGCCCGTCGCAGCTGATGTGCGGCGCCAGGAAGTTCGCCCTCGAGTACATCGACCGCGGCGACCTCGCCTCGTTCACCGCCTGCGTCGCCTTGGTCCCCAGCATCCCCGTCGCCTCGTTCAACAGCATGATGGAGACGATGTTCGAGTTCAAGACCTCCGCGGCGACCATGACCATGAGCTTGAGGATGTCCTCGAGGTAGAGGTCGGACACGATGGCCCGGCTCACCTCGGCGAGCGCCTCCATCCTTCTCCTGTATTCGTTGTCCCTGAGCAATCGACCCTCCCGATCACGGGGTGCAGCAGGATAAGCGCGCTCCCCTCGCCCCTTCCTATTCCAGGAAGCAAACCGCCTTCTGCGTCCTTGGATCCGCCACTATCTGCGCGTGCATGCCATCCGTGGCCTGGGGCACGTCTATGAGGTGGACGATGTCCCTGAAACGCTCCGCCCCCGGCAGGATATCCGTCAGGGCGTTCGGCGCCTCGTCGAAGAAGGATTGGTTGAACTCCGCTTCCGGGCTGTCCGGGTATACGGGCAGATAGATGGTCTGGTCCTCCACCAGAGCACCCTGGCCTCAGACTTGATCTCCGGCACGAACACCGGCCCCGCCGAACCGGGCAGGAAGAGGGGCCGGCACTGCAGCAGGTTGACCTTCACGCTCTCGTCCTGCCTGATGGCCGCGGTGAACTCTATGTCCACGGGATGGCCGTAGGCCGCCTCCAACCGCGAGAGCATGGTTCCCATGATGCGGCAGAACTCCGTCCGCCTGATCAGGTTATTGAAGGTCAACAGGAAATCACGCGGCGAACCGTCCACCATGCCGCCCACGGGGTCAACGGGATAGCCGTCGGAAAGCACCGAGACCAGCAGGTAGAGGCCAGGGTAATCCCTCGCCGAGAGCAGCTCCGGTAGGGGGATGCTCGTGAACTCGTTGGCCTCCAGGTCGAGCAGGTCCACCTGGCGCTGGGAATAGCGGGCGACCTCCGACGCGGACTCTGGCCTCAACTCGGGGTTGCTCACCGGGATCATGCGCGGGTAATCCTTGCCCACCCGCTCTACCGCGCGGGTCCCCAGGCCGAAGACCAGCCTGATGATCCCCTGCTCGGGATCGATGCGGCCGCTCCAGGCATAGAGGTTTCTGGAGAACGCCACCCCCGCAAGGCAGGGGAAGAAGAACCTCTTGTAGGGCATGCCCGAGACGCGCTGCACCAGGATGGCCATCTGCTCGTCGCTCTCTCCCAGGCCGCGCTTGCGGCGGTAGGAAAGGGCATCGGGGTTGATGGCGCTGGCGTAGACCAGCTTCACCGCGCGCAGAAAGGACTCCATGCGCTCCTCGGGGCTTCCCTGGTTGGCGCAGAACTCGCTGCGGTACTTGCCGGCGAAGGCGTTGCCGAAGCTGTCCTCCAGCAGGCTGCTCGAGCGCACGATGATCGGTGCCTGCCCGAAGTAGTCGAGCATGTTGCGGAACTGCTCCATGATGGCCGGCGGGAACCTGCCGGAGAGGAAACGCTGTTCCACCTCCGCGAACTCATCGTAGCTCAAATGGGAATTGCTGGTAAGCTTCAAGCGCAGGCGGAAGAGGTCGTTGTCCACCAGGAAGGTGAAGAACACGTCCGATCCTATATCGATGGGGACCTGCGTGGTGTCCCTTATCCTGGCGACGGCGCTGTTCGAGTGCTTGCCCCGCGTGAGGGCGAAGTAGGCGATGGTGTCCAACTCCAGGAGGTAGGGGCAGGTGACCTGGAAGAAGTTTGCCAGCAGTTCGTCCGTGGCCCACTCCACGACAAGGGATGAGATGTTGTCGAAGACGTAGAAGACCCCTCTGCCCCTTTCCTCTATGGCCTTATGCACCTCGCGGCTGAAGTAGTCGAAGCCCTGCCCCGGGTCTATCTCGACAACCTCGAGGCCCTGCCTGTGCTCGAGGACGGGGGGATGGGGCGCGAACCTGATGTACACGCACCTGCGGCCGTCCCTGAGCGCCTTCGCGATGAAGGGCTCGGCGAAAAAGACGTAGTCTGGCAGATACTCGACCTGCCAGACCACGTTGTCTCCCAGCCTCAGGCCCTGGATGGCCTCGTCGAGGCCCTTGATGCCGCTCTCTACAAACATATACCTGCCGGATCTCTCAGATCCAGCCCCTCGCCCGCATCGCCTCCACCACGCGCTTCACGGCGATGACGTAGGCTGCCTGGCGCATGTTGATATTGTACTCTCTGGAGGTCTCGTAGACGGCGTGGTAAGCGGCGGTCATCTTCTGGTCCAGCTTCTCGTAGACCTCGTCCGCGGTCCAGTAGTACATGTAGAAGTTCTGCACCATCTCGAAGTAGGAGACGGTGACCCCTCCCGCGTTGCAGAGGAAGTCGGGAAGGACGTGCACCCCTTTGGCGTGCAGGATATCGTCCGCCTCCGGGGTGGTGGGGCCGTTGGCCAGCTCGGCCACGATCTTGGCCTTGATGCGCGGCGCGTTCTCCGCCGTGATCACGTTTTCCAGGGCGCTGGGACAGAGGATGTCCACGTCCATCTCCAGCAGGTCCTCGTTGGTGATGCACTCGGTATTGGGAAACTCCAGCACCGAGGTGGTCTCGGCCTTGTGCTCGCATACGGCGTCGGGGTCGAGCCCGTCCATGCAGCATATGGCGCCCTTGCTGTCACTGACCGCCACCACGTTGCACCCCAGCTGGTTTTTGAGCAGGGTGGCGATATAGTAGCCGGCGTTGCCGTATCCCTGCACCGCTACCGTGGCCTTGCCCAGGTCCAGGCCCTGCGTCTTGGCCGCTTCGCGGATGCAGTAGAGCGCGCCGCGGGCGGTGGCATCCCCGCGCCCGGCCGATCCGCCCAGGTTGAGCGGCTTGCCGGTGATCACTCCGAACTGGTTCTTGCCGCAGATCTTGGAATACTCGTCCATCATCCACGCCATGATCTGGGGGTTGGTGTAGACGTCCGGCGCGGGCACGTCCATGTCCGGCCCTATATATCTCCAGATAGCGTCCACATAGGCGCGGCTCAAGCGCTCCAGCTCCCCGGGGGACATCTCCTTGGGGTTGCAGACGATCCCGCCCTTGCCGCCGCCGAGGGGGACATCCACCAGGGCGCATTTCCAGGTCATCCAGGCGGCGAGGGCCCGCACGGTGTCGATGGTCTCGTCGGGGTGGAACCTGATCCCTCCCTTTGTCGGTCCGCGGGCATCGTTGTACTGCACGCGAAAACCCTTGAAGGTGCGGATGCTGCCGTCATCCATGCGTACCGGCAGGGAGACGTGTATCTCGCGTTTAGGCTCCCTCAAGGCCGCGAGCACGTCCGGCTCGAGCTTGAGGATCTCGCCACAGGCATCCAGCTGCCTCTGAGCCATCTCAAAGGGGTTGATTTCCGACATCCTCTCTCCTTTCTGTCCTGCTTTCCGCTACGCTGTTGCGCGGTGCTCCCCAAATATCGTTACTGTTCAAAGTGGGGTTGTCGGCCGGTAAACCAGAGCGCTACCGGCATGAAAACCCTCCTTGAGAGATCGATAGATATATTATCTTATCCTCAAGGAAAGGGAAGCGCCAACGGTTTCCCTGCTACCGGATTCCATCAAATGAGGATGCCTTGCTTTATCAATGCCGGATAACGGACGCCCGGTCCTTTCTGCTCTTAATGCAGGTTGAAAGCCCATCCTCATCGGAAGAAACGTAGCATGCTCCCGCAGGACGCTTGCTCTCAGTCCTCGTCCACGTCCGCGATGAACTCCCTGATCTCGGCGGTGAAATCGGACCAGTTAATGAGTAGGTCCACTGCGATCCACCCCAGGAACACCCATCCCCACAGGGGGTAGTGCACGAAGGAGAGGATGATGGGCACCGCGGCTATGGGCGCCGCCACCGCCATCATCACCGATTTCTTCGTCCAGATGAGGCCGGTGACCGCCGCGTAGGCGCCGTAAAAGAGGAAGGGGCGCAGGGGCAGGTATCCGGCGGCTATGAAATACAGCATCCCGGAGTAGATGAGGATGAGGTCGGTGGCGAAATCGAGGTCTCCTATCCAGGTCCTCCTTCCTGTGCGGTCTAGGCGCGCCATCTTGCCGTCCAGTACGTCGGTGGTCCAGCCGATGAGGGTGAGCGCCACCACCAGGGGAAGGAGAGAGGGCTCGGCGAAAAAGGCGCACATCACGATGAGCAGCCCCACGAAGAACCTTATCCCGGTGAGGATGTCCGCGACGAGCTTGCCGTTCTCGACCGCCCAGCCTCTGATGCCGTAACCCTTCATAGATGATATTCTATCCCAACCCTGTCCGGGACGGGAAGGGAAGCCCTCCGCCGGTTATTACGCATTCTGGCTCGCGACCCTCTTTGAGGTTAGAATCAAGATCGTCCGAGCGCGGATGGGCCGAAAAGAGGGGGCTGAGATGAGGAAGAACCTGATCAAGAGGGACTGGCGGACCATGCTCTGGGCCATCTCCGTCTGGCAGCCGGTCACCGACCTGTGGGCCAAGACCACCGCCTGGCCGGTGGTGGGCAAGCTCCTCGGATGGATCGTCAACCGGGAGCACTACGACGTCACCTTCATCCCCATCAACCGGGAGCTTGAGGCGGAGGGTTCGGCGGTGGTCCCCAGGCAGGTGGTGGAGGAGATGATCCGCCGTTCCTGCCACCGCGTCATCATACCCCTGTGCATGTGCCGGGTGGGATGTCGCTGCGAGCGTTTCCCCATGGAGATCGGGTGCATCTTCATGGGCGAGGGCGCGAGGCAGATCGACCCCAGCATCGGGAAGGCGGTCTCCGTGGAGGAGGCCCTGGAGCATATGGAACGAGCCATCGCCGCCGGGCTCGTCCCCCAGATCGGGCGCGTCGATCCCGATCCCTTCATGCTGGGGGTGAGGAAGAAGGACTGGGGCCGCTTCCTCACCCTCTGCTTCTGCTGCACCTGCTGCTGTATCGCCATGCGCAACCAGCTCTCCTGGGACCCGGACGTGCGCAGCCGCATGCACCGCCTGGAGGGGCTGAGCATCGAGGTCTCGGGGGAATGCGACGGCTGCGGCAAATGCGCGTTGCAGTGCTTCTCGCGGGCCATGGTGGTCGAGGGCGAGCGCGCCCGCGTCACCGACGACTGCAAGGGCTGCGGCCTGTGCGTGGAAGCCTGCCCTCGCCGGGCCATCTCCATCAAGGTGGTCGACGGCGACCGCATGCTGGCCGAGGCCTTCCGGCGCATAGAGAGTTATGCCGACGTAACCTGACGGGTTTGCGGGCCGCAGCGCAGGGGCAAGATAATATTCTTTACGATCGGTCCGTTAGTTCAGGAAGGGATGGCGCCGGCACAACATGAGGTTGTGCCATGGACGCAAAACACCTACATTTGGCGTGTTCCAGAGCAGATGTCATAATCGTTTACCTTTTTATGGAAGAGTTGCGCGAAGCGCTAAACGGCCGGTCACACCCGGGCGAGGTCGGGCGGCAGCGTTATCCTCCTGGTCTCCAGGCCTATGCCCCGTTTGACCAGTGACTCCTCGCGAGCCTGCCTCTCCTTGCGCGCGAGCACCGCCCTGGCGCAGATGGTGATGGGCGTCTCGCTCCTGCTGCTGAAGGTCAACATGTCCTCCCATCCCTCCGCGTCGGCGCCCATCTGGACGTAGACTTCCTCCAGGACTGCCGCCAGGCCGGGGATGAGGGGACGGAACTTCTCCTCGAAATACGCCCGCTGCCTCTCGTCCATCAGGCATAGCGGCGTATCCAGGAAAACCATCACCGAGGCGGGGATGGTCTGCCCCCTTTCCCGAAGCTTCGAGGCCAGCTTGCGGGTGAAGAAACTCGTCCTGGCCTCATTCTGCGTCGCGCTCGCGTGCTTTTCGCTGCCTGTCGTCTGCAATTCGCCCTCCTGTCCCGTCCGTGGCCAACAGGCCTGTGGTCTTCAAGCTATACATCGGAAGGATACATACATATCTTGACACGATGTCTATATGATGGACGTCGGGTTTCCGTGCATCTCCGGGCGCATCGCCTGGTTTCGCCCCGGGAGGTCATCGCGCGCCGGCACGGGAATCGGCCGTAAACCGCCGCCGCCGTCCTGTCGATGAAGATTCCATGGAAGGATACTTGTCCACGTTCATCTCCGGGATATGCGCCCTGCTCTTCATGGGGCTGGGGCTGCCCCTGGCCAACCGCAGAGTGCCCCCCAACCGCTGGTACGGCTACCGCGTCTCCCGTTACCAGTACGAAGACGAGGAGATATGGTACGTCATCAACGCCAGGGGCGGAACGCACACCGTCCTGGCCGGCGTGTTCTCCGCCGTTTTCTGCGGCTTCACGCTCCTCTTCCGCGGCCGGTCTCGCGCCCAGTCAGCGCTGATGGCCGCCTACGCCATCTTCATCCTGGGATGGGCGGCCTACGAGATCTCGTGGTCCGTGCGGGAGGCCCGCCGTATGGCCCGGGAGAGAGGCCTGCTGGGCAAGGGCGGCAGCGGGAGCTGAGGGGCCAGCGCCTACCTTCGCGGCCACTTCCCCGCGCGCGAGGCGGAGAAGGCCGACCGGGAGGCTTTCTGACCATCCTTCACCACTTTCCCCAGCGCGAGGCGGGGAAGGCCGCTCGCGCGAAGGTCAGGGCGGCGGAGTTTCGGTGAGCCTGGACAGAGGCCGGCGGGTACAATAAGGGACGAAGCCCCTTTGCTGCGAAAGGGCATAGGCCCTTTCCGCTTGCACCGCCGCGTACTCGCAATCGAAGACCGCCAGTCCCTTGCCCTGGTAAGTGCCCAGGAGTTCGAGATAGTACGCGGTCAACTCTGGATCCTGGGGGACGTCCGCTCCACCGGTGTCATCCCAGTCGTCAAAGGAGGTGCCATCGTACCAGATCGCCTCCTTGGCTATGGCATCGATATAAGCGATGGTCTCCGGCCTCTCCCGGACCAGGGCGGCGGCGTTCTGCTGCACCACGATGAAGTCGGGATCGGCTCTTCGCCCGTAATCCCTTATCTCCCCGATGAGCTCCGCCATCTCCTCCGCCGGGTCGACTCCTTGCCGCTCCGCTGCCTCCGCGACGTCGGGATCCTCGTAACCCTCCACCCAGTCGAGGTAGACCCCGTCGAAGCCGTGCCCCATCACCTCGCCCAGGGCGCTGCGGTAGTCCCGGTCAGGGTGGGAGCCGGTGCCCTCTCCGTAGATGACGATGTCCTTCCATGCGGAATCCCAGTAGGCCACTGGATAGTCGCCCTCCCAGCCGTCCGGGTCGGGGGCGACGATGAAGCCGGGCCAGTCGTCCGGGAAAGGCTCCCCCGCCCGCCACTCCCTCGACCAGGTCCAGTACCAGCGCCAGTCCTCCGCCTCCCCGATGTTCAGGTAGGCGAGGACGAGCTTGCGGTGGATCCCGTCGCCCGCGGGCGATCTTTTCAGCCTCTCCACCATCCCCGCCGTATCGAAATCCCTGTCGTCGCCCGACCAGTCGGTGCAGGTGGGCTCGAGCACCAGCATGTCGTAGCGCGATTCCTCCAGCGCTCTTACCGCTCCCGGCTCGCTCAAGCCAGAAAGCTGGTATGCCCAGGTCTCGACCTCGCCGATGGGCAGGGGCTGCATACCGTCTTCATCCCGCGCCTCCGGCCTGCTCCCCCGTGCCTTCGACCCGTCCTCGCCGTTTCCACAACCGCTTGTCCCGCAGGCCACCGCCAATAAGACCAGGATAAGGACAAGGACTATCTGATGCTTCCCTCGAACCCTCATGGACCGCTCTCCCCAACCGCAAACATCTTGTCTACCAAACTCTCATTATCCCACGCACATGCGTTCCGTATCTTGTACCTGGCGGCGTGGTATCATATAATCTGAAATCGCGCGTGAGCGTCGTTAATAAAGCAGCAGGTAATAATGTCTGTGAGGAGTCCGTTCCCCGGTAGCTCAACCGGTAGAGCGGGTGGCTGTTAACCACTAGGTTGGGGGTTCGAGTCCCTCCCGGGGAGCCAAAGTTGACGTCCTGCATGTTTCAGGGCTTAATAGCTGGAATATGCAGGACTTCTTATCGGTTCCAATGAATTCGTTTCCGTCATAGTAAATCCCCTCCGGGAAAACGATATTGGAACCGCTGCCTTAAGGCGATATCTCCTTGATTCCAAAGTTCATCGAGGTTGGATAAGAAATATCCACAATATTTGACACACCCATACAAATCACTCTCATATTGTGAACATGGCTCACTTCCACGTAAAGAAGAAAAGGGGAAGGCCCTACCTGTACGTGCGTGAGATCGCCCGGGTAGGCGGAAAGCCCAAGGTGGTCTCCCAGGTCTACGTGGGCTCCCCGGAGAAGGTGGCCACCATGGCCAAGGGAAAGCTGGGAGAGGAAGTGAAGCTCCGGGTGGAGGAGTTCGGGGCTCTCTTTCTGGCCGACCTCATGGACAGAGACATAGATTTGGCTGCGATCGTCGACTCCGTGATACCAGAGGTGATAAAGAGGAAGGCCCCTCGGTGGGGAAAACTTCCTCTACGCCGTACTCAACCGCATGGTGTAGGCAACAAGCAAGCGCGCCCTTCCGGAGCGGTACGCACGGACGGCGGTGCAGCAGATAAGGCCAACCGATGTATCCGCGCTTTCGAGCCCGCGCTACTGGGAGAAGTGGGAGCGGGTGGTAGAAGAGGAGCTTTCCGAGATCAGCCGGCGCTTCTTTCAGAGGATGGCCGAGCTGGAGGAGCCCCGGGCCGACTGCCTGCTCTTCGACACCACCAACTACTACGCCTACATGGCCACGCGCACCCCCTCGGAACTTGCGAAAAGAGGTCACCACAAGGAAGGGAAGCGCCACCTCAGGCAGGTGGGCCTGGGGCTTTTGTCAACAACGGTTTAGATGGTCGCCTTTTCAACGGGATAAAATATCCACCTTTCGACGGAGTCACTCGGCTGCAACCGGCAGATAGGTGATGGCCTACACTACCGGGGGTGAACCGGCCGACGGTTGTGGTTGGTTCCTTTCGCCTCCCCTCCGTTATCACAAGCCCTTTGTTATGGACACGGCCTTCCACTTGTCTCAGGAAGCCGCTCTGCGCCCCGCTCCTGTTGCTCATGATGCAGCTGTTGTTCCTGCTAACTCCAGTTCGGCGGGATCGCCGGAGATATCCGCCTCCTCCTCTTCTACGCGTGCCTTGGGCTCCTCCTTGGCGCCGGAGAGCATGCCCGCCCGGCGCTTCTCCTTTAAGCGGAAGGACTCCCCCTTGATGTTGATGGTGGCGGAGTGGCGCGGGAGCCTATCTATGATGGCGGTGGCGAGCACGGTGTCGGAGGAGATCTCCCCCCAGTCGGCAAAGCCCTTGTTGGAGGCGATGATCACCGATCCCCGCTCGTATCTCCGGAAGAGCAGGCGGAAGAGCGCCGAGGCCTCCTCGCGCAGCCCCTCGAGCTCCATCAGCAGCTCGCCTCCTCGTAGACGGAAAGGGGCCGGGCCTCCACGAAAGATGCCTCCGCCCACAGTCCGGCGTGGTATTCGGGGCAGGTGGCCCAGCCCGCGGCCGGGTCCCGGCGGATATGCACGGCGGCGAGCTCGCGGCCATCAAATACCCGAACGGTCCCGTCCAGGCCTATGCGCACCTCCACCCGCTTGCCCGTAAGGTGGTCGGGGACGGCGTAGCGGTTGCCGTCTACGTCTATGCAGCCGTCCCGCCATACCGTCCGCTCCTCGCGGTAAGAGGTGTCGAAAAGGGCGGGGGAAGGGGCAGCAGGTGTTCGCGCTCGCGGCGGAACCTCTCTTACCACCTCCCCGCAGGTGCCGTACACGCGGCAGTCGGCCACCTCCGAGGGCCACTTCTCGGCCAGCTGGTCGTAGGGGGCCCAGGACTCCGCCTCGGGCCAGTGGGCGAAGAAGTTGCCCTTGATGTAAGAGACGATCCTCTCCACCTTGCTCTTGGTGCGGGCCCTCCCGGGCCGGCAGGCGACCGGGCGGGTGCCGTAGTGGTGTCAGAAGTCTATGTAGGCGGGATTGAAGACCACCTTCTCGCCCGCGCGGTGGGAGACGACGCAGGACTTGAGGTTGTCTACGAGATTGCACTCCGAGGCCCCCCGAAGTGCTGAAAGGCCAGCTGCTGCCCCTCGTAGGTGTGGTTGGCGTCCTCCCTGTCTGTGATCCAGAAGAAGAAGCGGCGCGAGCATCCCAAGATGGTGACGCAGAAGTGGGCCGCCTGGGGGATTCCCCTATCTTGACCGGGTGCTCGGCCCAGTCGGTCTGGGACTGCTTGCCGGGTGCGGTCTCGTAGCGCACCGTCCTGCGGCCGTCCCGCAAGGGGCGCTTGGGGCGGATGTGATCCCTGAGCGCCGTGCACCCGCCCTCGTAACCCATGAGCCTGAGCTTTTCAAAGATCACCTCCGCGTTCCATACCCCGCGGGCAGCTCGGAGTCCATGAACTCCTTGATGTTAATGGCCAGGTAAAAATGAACATATCCTGGCCATTAACAATATTTTCACCACCATTGCTTGCAACATCGACTTTCTTGGATAGAATGATACTAGGGTAAATCCGGGAATTCTTCCGGGGGTGATGTCTTATGTTCAACGCCAAACGCTTCAGTCATCTTCTGCTTCTATTGGTTCTCTTGATATCCACGCTGCTCATATTAATGTCGCTTGTATTTGGATGCAGCACAGAGCAAACAAAGACCTCTGTTGACACTTCTTTTGAGGAGAAGATTCCTTCTGCACCTAAACCTGAGCCTGCGCCTGCGCCTGCACCAGCACCTGCGCCTGCGCCTGCACCAGCGCCTGCACCAGCGCCTGCACCTGCGCCTGCACCTGCGCCTGCACCTGCGCCTGCACCTGCTCCACAACCTAGTGGCATACCTTGGAACGAAGCCAAGTACCACATCGGAGAGAGAACCACCGTATATGGCACTGTCGCAAGTACTTACTGGGCTACAGGCAGCAAGGGACAGCCCACCTTTATCAACCTAGGTAATGCATATCCTAATACTAATCGGTTTACAGCCATTATCTGGGTGCAAAATAGAGGCAATTTCAGCTTCGCCCCGGAAAGATACTACAGTGGGAAAACCATTTCAGTCACTGGGTTGATAATAGATTATGAAGGAGTCCCAGAAATTGAAGTCACCTCCCCAGACCAGATTCAAGTTTGGTAAGGCATATCTCGCTTTAATAATCATCATTTGCCTGGCTCTGGGGTTAATCCTTGGATACTTCCTTAAAGGAGATGAGGAGGTAAGTACAAGCGAACCTGCCTTTGAGAGAGAAGTGGTTGTAAACGACGGTGTAAAAATGTACCTGATTCGGCGGGATAAAAATGTAGTTGCTTTGCTTGAGTGATGATGGCGTTGATATCGCCGGAAGGCAGGTAGGAAGAGCTGGAAGAAACCCTCCTTGGAAGAAAGGAGGGTTTTCATGTACAGAGAGGAGTGGTGGGTGAATGCCCGGGCCCTGAGGAAGCAGGGGATGAGCTACAAGGACATAGGCCTGGCCCTGGGTATGGACTGGCGCACGGCAAAGAAGCTCTGTGAGGCCGAGGAGCTGCCCCGGCAGCTGCTGTCAGTGAACATGGAGGGAGAGGTGCTGAGCGGGGAGGGTTATCCAACCACCGAGACCCCCATGCACCTCCGCCTGTACCGGGAACTCGAGGACATCGGCGGGGTGGTGCACGCCCACCCCCCCGTGGCCACTGCCTTCGCCGTGGCCGGAAAACCCCTCGACCTGCACCTCATTCCCGAGGCGGTCATCTTCCTCGGCGAGGTCCCCCTGGTCCCCTTCCATCCCCCCGGGAGCCCGGAGCTCGCGGAGGCCATCGTGCCCTACCTCGCGGACCACGACGCAGTGCTGCTTGAGAACCACGGCGTCCTCTGCTGGGGCAGCGACGTGGAGCAGGCCTACCACCGCCTGGAGACGGTGGAGTTCTGCGCCCAGGTGACCTTCACCTCCCAGCAATTGGGCGGGGCGAGGGAGCTCCCCGCCGGGCCCCTGGAAAACCTTCTCAACCTGCGCCGCATGATGAAGGGCGGCGGAAGATAGAGGCGGCGCTCCCGCGCATCTCCCGCTGCCCCGCCGCCGGCGGGGCGGAGCGGGCCGCGCGCCGGACGGGCGGACGTAGAGATGCCGGCAAATCAAGGGAAGGGTTAAGGGTGGCTTTACCCTCGCGCGACGGACGGCCGGACGGAGAGATGCCGGCAAAGGGCTAAATAATCCTCGCCTGACGCCCGAGAATATGGTTGAAGGGCTTGCGTCCGAGGTGTGGAAACATAAGAGCGAGGGAATATAGAGAGCCTCCCTATCTCATGTGGCCGGTTTTGAGGTGCGTTTTGGTTGGCGCTTTGGGGTGTGATTAACATAAAAATGTAGGCAGGTTGTCGCCCTCTGACTGGCGCTTTACCATGGGTCTGTGAATCATCCAATGCCTGAAACGACCCAAAAATTATTGTGTGATGCTAGTTTTTATTGATAGCTTCCTTTAGTCTGGTGAATACGGAGCACCTCTTTGCGGAAAGCATAATGCCAGCCGTGTCCATAACTGCGTCTACAATTTGATCTGGCAAATTGGTCCACACGAGAGACTTCAAAAATGGGATCATTTTCTGTATTTCCTCTTGGATTCCGTTTCCCATGCAAAGCATAAAAGCAAAAGCGGTGGGATTGACGTACCTTGAGATTCTATCTGGGAACTTGCTAGCAATCTTATCAATAAAAGGATGATAATCGTTTGCGATAAGTAGAAGTTCCCTTGACAAAAAGCCGAAAAGGAAATGCGAAACCGGGTTAAAAACTGAGAAGTTTATGTTTTTATGGCCTAAAAGATTTGAAAGGCCTACGCTTGATGTCAGAGTAGCCCAAAAAATAGCGGATATTTTCTTATTGCCCTTGAAAAAAGTGTATCTCAGGAAGTTTATAAACCACCGGAAATAGGAAAGACTTTTTTCCTTAATGCAGCGATATGAGCCATAGACAAGTATAGAAGTCATCACTGCGATGAAAATCAGCATTTCGTTCAACCTCCCGGATTGCTTATCTGTTTTAGCAGGTTTTTCTCACATCTACCTCCGTTACCAACATTCAATCAAACATTATCCGATATTTCCCACATACACCTCCAGGCATCAAATTTCTACTCAAATTAAGGTAAGCCAAAACGTCAAAGCCCCGGCATTCTTCTTTCCCTATGATGCTCATTCCTATTTTCGCACCTAGAGCTGCAATTTCAGCGATATCCGGGGAAGCTTGAGCGCTTACGGCGTGTTCCATATTCAGTTCCTTTCGTTATCCGTTGCCTCAGGTGAAGGCTGCAGCCAGGGATCTGATGCGGACGAGGACCTCGGCGAATAACTCCCCCGAGATGGCCACCTCCGCCATCTGGAAGACCGTCCTCCTGGAATGATTGATGACCTTGGCCCCGATCTTGATCAGTTTGAGCTGGACGCTCGAGAGCGACCAGTGGGATATCTTTGCGGGAAGGGCGAAGCGCCGGAGGAAGTTGCCCAGGTTGTAGGCCAGTACGAAAAGGGCCAGCCTCACCTGGTCGGCTGCGTACCTGGTGCAGGATAGCCGGGTCCAGGAGAGGGCGTACATGCCTTCCTTGACATGGTTTTCGCATCTGCCCCGCTGGTTGTAGAACCTCACCACGTTCTTCGGCTTCCCCTTGAGGTTGGTCATGATGAACCCCGCCCTGGGGAAGAGCTCGCCCTGATGCCACTCTATCTTGGCGATGATCCTCCTGGACCTGTCCCAGGAGCCCGCCCGGTAGGAGAAG